>JAYVNT010000126.1:0-2252 GCA_043758285.1 Flavobacterium sp. | reverse complement strand
AGTAAAGCATTAATTATTTTATTACCTAAGTTGCCCGTAGCTCCCGCTACTAATATTATTTTACTCATGTCAAAAGCCTATTTTAAAAATATTCACACTCATTATTAAACTAAAAAGCCCTTAAACTGTTTATTTAAGGGCTTTTTAATATTTGGGAGATAAAGCGGAGTAAAGGAAGATATTACATCATTAGCAAATGGTATCTTATTTTGCTCTTTTACCAAAATTAAATTTACTCGGATAAACACATATAGGTTTCAAAGGAGGTCTAAATAACTCTCCTTCTTTTGCCCGTTGAAATGTATTATCGCCAAACTGCATTTTAGTGTCATCTGAATCTGTCATTACAAAGCCCAACTTGATGCATTCATTTTCCAATTGTATCTGAAGAATAACTTCCCCATTCTTATCAATTACTTCAAGTGCATAAGGGTCAAAATTCCTGTCCATTATTAATGCTGGAAATACAACCCAATCGTTACCATTAATTGATGTCTTAATTCTACCTTCCTTATCTCTTATTATAAGTGAAACAAAAAGTTCTCCATTTTGCATCCAAGCCGTAACATTATCTCTCCCCGCAATCATTGGTTGACCTCTTTCTCCTGCCCAAATAAATTTTGCACTACCGTTAGCAATGCATGGTTCTTTAACTTTCCAAGAAATGATTTTAGAAATTCTCCCTGACTCTGGAATAATTTCTTGGTCTCTCTTCGCTTGAATAATTGGAGCATGCGTAATAATAAGAGTTCCTATCCCCATAATTACTACTCCAATAATAATCATAGTTAATAAACTCATTTTAGTTTTTGGTATCAAGATTGGTTCATTTATTAATGAAATAAAAAATACTTATTGCCGACGTAAAGGGCTTGTGGAATGCGTGTAATTTAAAACTCGTCTGCCCGTAACTGGTGCTGGGTTTTATTCCAAAGTTGAGTTAATTATAACTACTTTCCGTCCGCTCGTACAAATGTTAATTAATTTACTGATATTCAAATACTTATGTCTACCCCTTTTCATAAATCTTATATTGGGCAAACTTTTATTTTTTTAGCTCGTTTCTTAATCCTTCAATTCGTTCAATCGGTAGTCCAGTAATTATGCTAATAAAGTTGTTATCTGCACCATTTTCAATTGCCTTAATTGCTATTTCGATACTCCTTTCGTCCTTGACTTTAAATTCGGCTTCTGTCTGCAAAGTAAAGATTTCACTTGCTTTCAAATGTAAACTGTCCAAATACCGATTGTAACCATACTCGTCAGCTTTTGGTAAACGCATGATGTCCAACACTTCGCCTGCTTCTTTAAGCCCTTTTGCTTTGAATTCGTCTTTCACTTCATTATTCTTTAGAAAGTAAACCCATTCGTCCAATGTGTCTTTGGCATTATCGTTGAATTGATTAACTTTTAAAAGGTAATATTCTGGAAAAATATTAGATACTTCTACTTTTAAAAATGTTGTTTTTTGCTTATCAGAAAGTCCTAATAAGTCTTTTTGGTGAATTCCAATAAAATCAGTTTTTCCCCTATAAATATAATCTTGTCCTTGTCCAAGGTCAAAATAAACAATATTGATTGAAATTACTTTTTTGATTTCAGAATATTTTTGTCCAAGTTTCAGGTTCTCCGAAATACTTTTTGATACGCCATAAGCCATTCTATGAAAATAGTCGATTTCATAACTGCTTTGTATTTCAATAATAATGAGTTCGTTCTTTGAATTTTGTGTTAGAATATCAACACGATTAAATTTATCATCGTCAGTTTCTTGATTGCTTTCACTTTCAAGGATTTGCTCAATTTTGATATTGTCGAACAGAAGCTCACTCAAGAAACCTTCGAGAACTACAAAATTCGCTTTGTTTCTCAAAAGTCTCTTAATTGCCCAGTCAAACCGTATTAATTTTTTGCTCATTTTATGATAATTAATTTATGTGCAAATTTAAGATTTTCTTTTCAAGTTCAATGATAAGTATTGATGTTAGAGTATTATTCAAATTTTCGCCTA
Organism: Flavobacterium sp.; assembly: GCA_043758285.1. Classification (GTDB taxonomy): domain Bacteria; phylum Bacteroidota; class Bacteroidia; order Flavobacteriales; family Flavobacteriaceae; genus Flavobacterium. The sequence continues at coordinate 241 of JAYVNT010000126.1, read as the reverse complement.
ACGAACATTTAACCGCAATATACCCAATTAATTTAAAATCTTAAATTCAAAAAAACGCCTCTCCCAAATTTACATTCAGGAGAGGCGGTTTTTATACCTTAAAATCTATTACCTTCCAGACCCAGAAACTCCCCCAACTTCCTTCTCCGCCGTAATATCTATCAAGGCAAAAAGCGGTTTACCTTTAGATTCTGAATTCGTGAAAACTAAATACAAATTATGAAATCCTGTGCTGGCATTA
>JAYVNT010000125.1:0-2252 GCA_043758285.1 Flavobacterium sp. | reverse complement strand
TTTAATTAAAAGGAATGTAAGAGAGGTTTGCCTCTCTTTTTTAGCTTTTAGGGGGGGGCAAAAAAAGATAGGTAATGGCTATCAAGTAAAAGGTTGATAAGAAATTAGCAAAGATCTACAAAAAATATCAGACCTTCCTAAAATACGATAGGCCATGAAAACCACAAATGCAATCGTATTATTATCTGGTAAACCCTTGCTGATATTTCCTTTTTTAAATTTATAATGCGCTACTTTTATGTACATTCTTTGCCATTTGAGTTGTATTGGCGTTGTGGGAGAACGCGTATAAGTAAGTTAGCGGAAATGGCAGGGCGACCGACCGTCCACAACAACAACATTCGTACTGACAACAGACGACAAAATGCCAACGCTTCACAAAATAAAAAGAGAAGCAACGCCACCCACAAACCCAACCTAAGTTGCTTCACATTTTATTTTGCCGAATCGAACTTGCGTGATAATTTCACGCAAAAAGGAAATAATTTACTTAATAATGTTGTTTTAGTTGATAAAACAACTATTTTTGCGTGAAAATATCACGAGAAATGCTGATTAGATTTACATTAAAGAACTTGTTTTCTTTCAAAGAGGAAACTGAATTCAATCTCTTACCTGGAAAGGTGAAGCGGTTGAATCATCATAAATATGAGAGAAACGGAGTTGAAATTTTAAAGCTAACCGCTTTGTATGGGGCAAACGGTTCTGGAAAATCAAATTTAATTCGTTCTATTTCGCTATTAAGAATGATGCTCTTGAATGGAGTTATTCCAAACTCACTATCAAGTCAAAAATTCAAACTTTCAAAATCTACATTGAATGAACCAATAGAATTAGCAATAGAATTTTTTGCCAATAATTTAATTTACTACTACTCTATCTCAATCAATGACGGAATTATTATAGATGAATCATTTAGTTCAAATGGAAAGAACCAAGAAGATGAATTAATATTTCATAGAAAATTTGAGAATAAAAAAACTTCAATTACTTTTTTTAAAGAGTTTGAAGAAGTAACCGAAAATCAAACTTTAAAAAAAGTAATTGAAACGGACTTACTAAAACCGTATCAACCACTTTTTACTTTATTGAACTCTATAAGCAACGATGCTTTCATTGACATTAGAGTTGCTTACGATTGGTTTAGCAGAGGTTTGACAATTATCTATCCATTCACAAAACCTAATAGTTTAGCACATCAGATTGACACAAAAAAGGGATTCAAAGAATTTGCTAATGAACTGATGTGTTCTTTTAATACTGGTATTTCAAATTTAAAAGTTGAAGTAAAAAGTATTGAGGAATTTTTTGGCGAAGACAATCAAACCGATATTGATGAAATAAAATCTGAACTTAAAAACAATCCTGAAAAAATAATTTTAAGGAAATTAAAAACCGAGAATGAAGAAATTGTAATTGTAAACGATGACGGAAAAATTATTGCAAAAAGACTATTCTTTGAGCACAAAGGTGAGAAAAATGAAAATGTAGAATTCAAACTGAATGAGGAATCAGATGGCACAAGACGACTATTGGAATACTTGCCAGCTTGGAGTGACTTAATAAATTTTACCCCCACATTTATCATTGACGAAATTGAAAGAAGTATTCATCCGTTGATAATCAAAGAACTCATTGAAAAATTTTCAAAGGACGAAGCAACAAAAGGACAATTGATTTTCTCTACTCACGAATCAAACTTATTAGACCAAGAAGTTTTTAGAACAGACGAAATTTGGTTTACAGAAAAAAACACTTTGGGTTCAACAAAGCTTTATTCGTTGAGTGACTTCAAAGAACACAACACGATTGACATTAGAAAAGGTTATTTGAATGGCAGATACGGTGCTATTCCTTTCTTAGGAAATTTACAAGATTTAAACTGGAATAAATTTCACGATGAAAAGGAATAAACTTTATACCAGACGAGAACCTGATAAAGAAGGTAAACTTTACTTTATCTTTTGTGAAGGAGAAAAAAGAGAAACGACATATTTCTATTTCTTCAATCGCATTGCTTCGCAAATTATTATTCAAATTGTGCCTATTGCTGACGGCAAGAATTCACCAATGGGATTATACAATAACGCCTGTCAAAGTTTATTGAAAAGCGAAGAAAATCCGAACCCTTCTTATGTATTAAATGACGAGGATGAAATTTGGTTTATAATAGACACAGACAAATGGGGCAAAGAGGTTGATACACTTAGAAGCAGCATTGCCAAACATAAAAATTGGTTTGTGGGACAGAG
>JAYVNT010000124.1:0-2258 GCA_043758285.1 Flavobacterium sp. | reverse complement strand
GAAACGGAATGGAAAGAAATTGAAACTAAAATTAACCAGTATTCAATCGACAATCTTTTCTTAAATCAAATCAACGAATGGAGAAAGGCATTAGGTGCGGAGATTTACAAACACGAACCAAAAATTGACGAACAACAATTAAACGATGTTGTTCAAAGCTATTTAAACAGAGTTTTATTTCTCCGTGTTTGCGAGGATAGAAATTTAGAAGATTATCAAACACTTTTAAAGTTTGCTAACGCAAACGACTTTAAAGCGTTAATAAAAAAGTTTGAACAAGCCGATAAACGATATAATTCAGGACTTTTTGACCAATTACTAAAAGATAAAATAGTAGAAAATATAAGTTCCGTTTTTTGGACAATTATCAAACAACTTTATTACCCTGAAAGCCCTTATTCTTTCAGTGTTTTTTCATCAGACATTTTAGGAAGTATCTACGAAATCTTTCTTTCAGAAAAATTGGCAATAGAAAACAAAACTATTGCTTTAGTAAAGAAGCCTGAAAATATTGATAGGGATATTATCACAACACCAACCTTTATTATCAGTGATATTTTAAGAAATACAGTTCTTGTAAAGTGCCAAGGAAAGACCGATAAAGAAATATTAAAACTAAAATTCGCTGACATCTCTTGCGGTTCGGGAGCATTTTTATTAGAACTATTTCAATTGCTAAATGATATTTTGATTGATTACTATTTAAAAAATGATAAATCAAAACTCATTCAAACAAACCTTGATACATTCAAACTTCCATTCAAGATAAAAAGAGAGCTTCTATTGAATTGCATCCTTGGCGTTGACAAAGATTACAATGCAGTTGAAGCAACAAAATTTGGTTTACTATTAAAACTTTTAGAGAGTGAAGATGTAAACTCTACAAATGCCACAAAGCCTGTTTTACCAGACCTTTCGCAAAATATTTTCTTTGGTAACAGTTTATTGAATCCAAAACAAGTAACCAATAAGAAAGACCAAGTAATTATAAATCCATTTGATTTTTCAAAACTTCGTTTTGACGTTATTGTGGGCAATCCGCCTTATATGAAGTCGGAGGATATGAAAAATATTACTCCACTTGAATTGCCTCTTTATAAATCAAATTACACTTCAGCATATAAGCAGTTTGACAAGTATTTCCTTTTCGTTGAACAAGGAATGGACTTGTTAACTGCTGATGGAATTTTAGGCTATATCATTCCGAGCAAATTCACAAAAGTTGGTGCAGGTAAAAAACTTAGAGAAGAACTTTCAAGTAAAGGTTATTTACATTCAATTGTTTCATTTGGAGCAAACCAAGTATTTGCAGATAAAACAACTTACACTTGTTTACTAATCTTAAACAAAAAGCCTCAAAAGACTTTCCAGTATGCGGAAGTAAAGAGTTTGAAAAGTTGGAAAGTAAGAGAACCAAATGCGGTTAAATATGCCACCAAAAACACAAACCAGTTAGACAATGAAGTTTGGGTGTTAGTTCCACCCGACCTGACAAACGCATACACTAAAATATCTGCTCAAAGTATAAAGTTGGTTGACTTAGTTGGCGAAGACAATATTTTCAATGGTATTCAAACAAGTGCAAATGAAATTTACATATTCATTCCGACAAAGGAAGATGCAAAGCATTACTACTTCACAAAAAAGAATGTGGACTACAAGATTGAAAAGGCAATAACCAAACCCTATTTTCAAACATCATCAGGCGAAGACAACTTAAATACATACAGAACTTTCAAGCCCAATGCAAGAGTAATTTATCCTTACGAAAACACAAAAAAGGGAGTTGAAATAATTCCGCTTACAACGATTCAGAAAAAATATCCATTGGCTTTTGACTATTTCCAAAAGCATAAAGCCATTCTAAACAACCCTAAAAGAGATATAAAACCTGAACCTGCAACAAAAAACGAATGGCACAGATTCGGAAGACAACAGGGTTTAAATATTTCAGGAAAGAAAGAAAAAATAATACTTGGTGTATTATCAAATGGCGACAAATACGCTATTGATAATTACGGAACATTATTTACCTCTGGTGGCACTGCTGGTTATTGTGCAATAACATTGCCCGACAATTTTGATTATTCCACATACTACATTCAAGCCATTCTAAACTCTAAATATGTAGAGTGGTTCGTAATCCTAACGGGTGAAATTTTTAGAGGAAGTTATTTTGCAAGAGGAACAAAGGTTCTTAACAATTTGCCTATCCGTAAAATTGATTTTGCAAACGCAAAGGATAAAGCACTACACGA
>JAYVNT010000123.1:0-2259 GCA_043758285.1 Flavobacterium sp. | reverse complement strand
GTTAATTCCTGTTTGGTACTACCGCTACGGAAATAATATCTGCCTCTTACTGAAATGGGAACGGAATAAGGATGTGTTACGATTTCAATAAAATATTTCCCTTCTTCCTTATGCAGGTTTACTTCTGCCGTAATACCCATTGTATTTCTGATCTTGTTGGGTATATCATCCATCAGTTTCTTATACTCAGCAACGCCAACTACATTTCCGTAATCATCCTTACCAATGAATATTACTCCACCTTGTGCATTAGAAAACCCACAAACCCATTTCAGGTAATCATCGTGCCAGCTTTGCTTGTATTCTAAGTTTTGTTTTTCGGGCATTTAATTTTTGTTTTGTGCACCTTGCAAATATGCCTGACTTGGTGCGTCAGTAAACTTTAAGAGGGGTTTAAATTTGAAATCATATTATTTAGTTCATCAAGGAACGATTGAAATGAAGTTTCGTTCAAACCTGACTCAAGCTTTTCTGTTATTGAGAGAGACATTTGATTAAGTTGTTTGATATTGTCTTTGCTAACAAACGCATAAAATGATAAAAGATATAACCTCATAGCAAGTTGTCTTAGGGAATCTTTAATAATTGCATTATTATAATCAGCTTTAACTCGAGTTAATTCAATGTGTATGTCCTCTAAATATTTTACTAATGTATTTAATGGTTCCTTGTTGTAAATAAGAAAATTCCCATCGATATCTTTTAATTTAAAAACTGAATTTATTAGTGTAAGTAATTTTTGAGTGTTCAATGATTCTGTTTCTGCCTTTGTCGCTTTTTTTTCGATTTCGGTATATTGACTATCTAAAGAACCAATTCTCTCTTCCTGCTTAGTAATTTTCTCTTCAAAACCTCCTACTTGGACAATTAATTCAGGCAATGCTTTTAATTGGGGCTCATATTTTTCCATTTCAGCTTTTACCTTATCAGCATTTCTCTTTGCTTCTTTTGTTTTTACTTTAATATTTTTTAGGTCTTCGAGACTTTTAATATTGATTACAACAGGCAAAAAGATTCCAATTACTCCAATAATCCCAATCCAAATAGTAACCCAGGTGTTTATTTTTGCAATTTCAATGTCAATGTCATGCTTTGATGCTTCAACTGCCTTGTCAACTGTATTTGCAAGGAACTCAATGTGTTTTTTTATCTGTGCAACATCATTTGTCGTAATAATAGAATCCTGCTTATCAAAGATGGTCAAATAAGGTTGCAAATCGAAAGTTGTTGAATTTTGCTCTTTACCAGAAAGATACTTGGCTGAAAGGAAGTCTGCTAATTGTGTTTTTATTTTTGTATTAAAGCTTGTGTCAAGTTTCCCTTTGGAGTTTATTAGTACTATATCCGGCAATAGTATGTCAGACTGGGCTTCCTGTAATAATATCTGCCTAATTGTTTTATTAATTTCTGTGTGTCTTTTATCAATTAAACAATTCATCCAGTAATTACCACCAAAATATAAGAATCCAATTACGATTACAGAAAGTGAAGTATAAAATAGCCAATGTTTATACCACCTTTTTCCTTTTAATTCTGGAGCATTTGGAACAGCCATGTTACAGTAATTGATTTTGCATTATCCTATGGGGTAGATAAGCAGGGATTTTATAAATAAGGTTTAAATAATCTGTTTCCTTTTCTGCATCCTCGGGAGGGAACAACTTTGCAAATTGTATTTTAGGTAATTCACTAACAGCAGAAATTGCACTTTCAAAAAATAATTGGTCATGAGTAAACAATATAAGTTGCAATGGCTTGTCAGGAACAAATTCTTGAAATAGTTTAAAAAGCTTTTGCAAAAATTCTTCAATTGAAGTTCTTTTTTCAAAATCACTAGCATAAAACACATCATCCAACACAAGCGGTAAGTTTATTCCGGTATTTTTCCGTGAGGCAACAGCTATGCTAATGCCAACCATAGTGCAGAATAATCGATAATGAAAAGTATTGAAATACTTATTTACAGATATGGGTGGATACTTATCATCTCTAGGCTTTAAATATGCAGTTATGATTTCTGAAATTATCTCACCTGTTTCTTGGTCAACTTCATCAGCTTTAGTCTCTATTATTAAATCTACTGGCCTTTCTTCTTCAAATAGATATTTATCAAGCACACTCTTTACGATTCCTTTAATCGGCTCAAATGCTTGTTGAGTCTCTTTTGCCAACAAAACATGAAATTGCTTATAATACTCTTTTGTTTCGGATTTTACTTTTTGAAATAATTCTAATTGGTTTGTAGCCTTTACGAGTTCA
>JAYVNT010000122.1:0-2259 GCA_043758285.1 Flavobacterium sp. | reverse complement strand
TAAAATTGAGCAAAGACCGATTCATCTCTTCCTTCACACACAAATATGACACGATCAGTATCTAAATCTGTAAATATAGTAATGTAATTATGACCACTCTTTGAAGAGGTTTCATCAACCCCTACACGCTTTGTCCTTGAGCAATCTATTTGTTCTATACCCTTTATTATGTAATGATTTATCGTACTCCATAAAGTGGTATCAACCTCTCCTAATTCTCTTGCAATAGATACAACCGACATTTCACGAACTTTTTTCATTATCAATTCATCAAACTTAAAACTGTAATGACTGCTCTGTCTGCCAAAAGGATGTTTCGATATTACTAATATTCCATGATCTTCGCATTGCGTACGAGGTATTTTTGTAACATCTCAATAAGTTGTGGTAAATATATTAAAATATATCGGAAGGCGAAAATACAAATATGAACACCTGGATATTGAAAAAATTAAAAATTAATTCGATAAACAAAGATCTATAATGATGAGTTTTGCTCCGATAAAAATATCGGGAATGGAAATCAGAGAAAATCAGGTACTATTAACTATAGAGGAGTATGAGGGCATTCTTTCATCCATAAAAGCATTGCAAGCGGATAACGAAAAGTTAAGAGCAGAAATCCGGTTATTAAAAGAGCATCCGAAAAAACCCGACATTAAACAGAATAATATAGAGAAGCCAAAAAAAGAAGATGGAACTAAAGCGACAGAGAAACGTGCAGGTTCAGAAAAGAAGGAGAAAACAAAAGCATTAAAAATACACAAGGAGGAAATAATAGAAGTGGAAGGCGTGCAACCGGAATGGACGTTCAAAGGTTACAATGATTATGTTATACAAGATGTAATCATAGAATCGCACAATACAAAGTATCGGTTAAAAAAATATATAACAGCACAGGGGAAGTATGTTACGGCAAGCCTTCCACAAGAATTGAAAGGGAGCCATTTTGGGACAGAGCTTCAAAAATTTGTCCTGTATCAATATTATCATTGCCATGTTACACAACCCTTACTTTTGGAGCAACTTATGGAACTGGGTGTGAGTATTTCAACAGGAGAATTAAACAATCTGATAATAGAAAACAAAAAAACTTTTCATCAGGAAAAGGAAGCTATATTGACACAGGGATTAGCCGTATGTTCTTTTATACAGACTGACGATACAGGCGCAAGGCACCAGGGCAAAAATGGATATTGTACCGTGATCTGTAATGATTTGTTTACGTATTTTAAAAGCGGAGAAAGTAAAAGCAGAATCAATTTTTTAGAGTTGTTACGCACACCGCAATACAAGGATTATCAAATTAACTCGGATGCTCTAATTTATATGGAGCAGCAAGGATTGCCTGCTAAATATAAAGTATTACTTGACTGTTTATCGCCTATAGTTTATCCCGACAAAGAATCGTTTGAGAAACAATTAATGGACTTAGGCATTACAGCAGACCATGCCGTAAAAATTGCTACACAAGGCGCATTAATGGGTAGTATAATGGAGCATGGCTTTAATAAAAACATGGCAATAATAAGTGACGATGCAGGACAATTTAATGTATTCATCCACGGGTTATGCTGGGTTCATGCAGAAAGAAATATTCAGAAGGTTCATTGCTTTACCGATGAACAAAGGGCTTTAATGGAATCTAAACTAACAGCTCTTTGGAACTTGTACAAAGAATTAAAACAATATAAAGAAAACCCCGATCTTTTCAAGAAGCAAGAGTTAAACAAAGCGTTTGATAAACTATTCAAAGAAACAACCGGATTTTTGAGTTTAGACAACGCATTAAACAGCGCATGGAAGAACAAACAAGAACTACTGTTAGTGCTGGACAGACCTGAAATACCCTTGCATAATAACACCAGTGAAAGAGATATTAGAGAATACGTTAAAAAAAGAAAAATAAGTGGTTCAACAAGAAGCGAGGAAGGGCGAAAATGCAGAGATACTTTTACCTCTTTGAAAAAAACGTGTAGGAAATTGGGGATTAGTTTTTGGGCATATTTGAACGACAGAATAATATTGGCTATGAAAATACCGATGTTATCGGATTTAATAGAACCCAAACTTGTAAAGGTAGCGAGTGATTAATTTCATTGCCTTTGCCACAACTTATTGAGATGTTACTTTTTTCTCAAGAAAAAAGAAAAACACACAGTTTTGTTTAAGTTGTTTAAAAAACTTTGAATAGGGAGAACTTAAAACTTAAAACCTGAAACATACTAATGCACGACACTTCCAAAAAACAGGAAACAG
>JAYVNT010000121.1:0-2259 GCA_043758285.1 Flavobacterium sp. | reverse complement strand
TCTGCCGGTCTTATATCGTTTTTCGTTGTTATTGGATTTTTATTTATTGCCAGCCATTCTTTTTGTATTACTAAACCTTTGCCTTCTGCAATAGTAGTTTCGGTTCTCTTTTTGTAAAAGAAAATTAATGATGAAACCACTATAGTGCAAAATGTGAGGATTTGTAATCGCTTCATTTAATTATAATTTAGTGAATGAAATTAGTGTATTATCTGATGGGTCTTTGTCTTGCAAAATTCTTTCGCCATTGTCTTTAAAGCCATAAGTTGAAATTAGGTTACTCCACTCGTCAATTGATTTAAAACAAATAAATTCCGCATGATCTGTTTCCCAAGAAACATTTAATCCTAAATTAAACACTGTATGAACCAGCGAGACAAATGTTGCCATTTCGGGTGTTTTTACATCGTGGTCTCTCATAATAAATACCCCACCTTTGCGTAAAATTCTATGTAATGATTTTATATAACCGTCTAGTAATTCTAATGGGCAGTGGTGCAAACCAATATGGCATGTAATTAAATCAATGCTTTCGTCAGCAATTTGGCTTTGATTAATTGGCTGATAATTAAGTTGGAAGAATTTGCCGATTTTATTGATTTGTCCACGTTCCATTAAATCGGCAATAGAATTACTTGGCGCAATATCATTAGTTAAAAAAATTTCACCTTGTAACGAAATATGTTTTCTTAAATCGCTTATATATCTGCCCGCAGCGCCAATTTCTAAATATCCAGTTATCGTAGTTTTATTGCCAAGTAACTGTAAAACTTGCCTACTCATTTCTTTCTTTTGTTTTTTTAATGCCGGCAAAGCCAATGTAAGTTCGGATAGGAACGGTTTTATTTTAGGTAAATTGCTTTGTATTGCTTTGTAAATTTCTTCATCGTTGTTTTTTTCTTTACTTATAGTCGTAATTAAATGATGAAATTTATCCTCAGGATATAAATGAAAGATTACTTGTAGAAAACGGTAAAATTTATCGCTCCATATTGTATTTGAAAAAACAGTTTTAAATTCTGATATATTATTCATAATTAGTTTTGTTTTAAATAAGTATCCCAAATTACGTTTCTAAATTTAAAAGTTGGGTCAAGCTTTGCTTTCATTTCCATTAATTTATTAGCGTTTGGATATGCTTTGTGAAATTGCTCTAATGTTGCATGAACTTGATAAGGTAAATAATAAGAGCCATTTAAAGATATTGAAGCGTCTATTAATTCTCTTGTCCAAACAGCCACTTTATTTTTTTCAACATCATTTGTATATTGCTTATACCAAACTACATATGCAAAGACTTCTTCCTTTGCCCAAGCCAACAATGAACCGGTGTCTTTTTCTGCATGACGAATAGAAACATTGATAACATTGACTCCGTGACGTTGAAATATTTCAGACATTAAGCTGGTAAAGACATCAAATTTATTTACTGGGATAAAATATTCTTGCAAAACATAAGTGCTGTTTTTTCTACTTTCAGGTTCTAATTCTGCAACATCGTATCCTGCTTCATAATTTCGCCAATGCACTTTTTTACTCAAATACAAAATTGGGTCAATAATTTTTTCCCTTCGCCACTTACCAAAATTACTCCTGCTAAACGCCCCTATAAAATATCTTTCTAGTGGATACGCATTTGCAAGAGGCATTAATCTTGTTTTTACTGTTGGTTTTTCATCGGTTTTAATCCAACTAACAGCCCTTACATTTTTATATATTGGTGGATATAAATCGGCATTATGAAAAACAATATTTTTATTTTCTTTAATTTTTTCGGCAAAGAACTTTCTGTATTCTGTAGTTTTCATTGTTTTGAAAACCCTTTTTACTGGTAAGTTTTCAGCCAAATCAAATTCAACCGTAGCAATCACTGCAATCGCATTATAACAGCCTATAGAGGCGAAAAACATGTCCGAGTTTTCAATAGGTGAACACGTATATAAATCTCCGTTTGCTAAAATTATTTCTAAAGATTTGACAGATAAAATTACAGCACCCAAACCAATGTATCTGCCATGACAGTTTACGCTCAAAGCCCCACCAACCGTGAAGTTTGCATAAGTCTGCATGATTTTTATACTTAAATTATGGCTATCTACAAATTGTTGAATATCGCACCAACGAATACCCGCCTCTACTTTAATTGTTTTTTTTTCTGCTGAAAAATCAATTACTTTATTTAATTTTCGCATATCTATATGTTTACTGCCTGAGCTCGAGGTTTGTCCGCCCATACTAAATCGACCCCCACCGATAGAT
>JAYVNT010000120.1:0-2260 GCA_043758285.1 Flavobacterium sp. | reverse complement strand
TTGGCGTTTTGGCTGCGGACCAAATAAGCATCAGTTTTTTATCGCTATTTAGCTTTATAATCACCTATACCAAACACTATTCAACTGTTTTTTGTACATTCATCTTTTCGTTAATAATTGTACATTCGTTCCAAGCTTGACGTTATAAAATTCAGCCACAAACGCCAAGCCTTTTTCGTTAGTGGTCAGGCTGAATAAAAATCCGTTTCAACAAAATATCACAAATGGACAAAACACAACCAATAGACTTAAATAGGCTGAGACTAATTATTACTATTATCATTTCTATTGTGATTTTTGGGTCGCTTTTCTGGACTTATTTTCATGGCGGCGTTCCCAGTCATCATATCCTTGACCAAAAAGATCTGCCTACAATTTCAAATTGGTGGGGTGGAATATTGCTTCCTGTTCTTACATGGATTTTATTGGGGAAGATCAAAAACAGGATTGAAGAGCAAATAAAAATAGGTGGTCAATATAAATTAATAATGACAAGTGCTTTAGGACGATTTATTATTGGACTAGTTTTTGGAATTATACTGTCAGTTTCTTTTATTAATAATTATGAGCCTTTTCTAAATAACGTTCTTTACCTTCTTTTAATTCTAAGTTTTATTGTTCCAATATTTTTTTCAGAATTTATTCTCGGCTTTGTTCTAGGGATGACATATACTTTCGGAACAATCTTACCAACACCTTTTATTCTAATAATGGCAGCTTTGGGATTTTTAATTTATAAATTTATCAGACCATTAATTATGAAATTAATAAAGAAATTTGGAATCAACACAACCGAAAGCCCGAACCGCTAACATTATGACGTATAGCTGCAAGCCCCGTTAAATTTTTCGGTATTTAAAATAAATAAGGAAGCCCTAGTAGTTGAGAATACCGATGCTTTGATAAATTATAGATCATAGTTTCTGCTGCCGCGTATTCTATTTAATAGCCATATAAATAAATACAAATAAAAATGGATGACTGATAACGATGATAAAACCAAGTTTTACTAAATCTAATTGACCACTAAATGCATCTATAAACCGAACTAGGTTGTTGTTGGATATACCGTCTTTAATGTACTAAAACTGATTTGCTCTCGTGATATTGCATTGATATGATGCACGCTTTTAAAAACGGTTTACTTCATCTTTTTGTTTGATATTCTTCGTTATATTTGAATAATGATAACGATAGTTTTTTCACAGACTGACGTTAGCGAAAATGTTGCGAGACCTCACCCAAAATGACAGAATTAGAACAATACATAAAATCTTACTTTGGTGTTTTAGAAATAGAAGACATCAAAAAAATTGTTTCCTTTTTCAAATTGACAACAATTAAGAAAGGAGACTATTTATTAAAAACAGGTAAACGTTGTGATAATTTAAGTTTTATCCAGTCAGGACTTTTGAGAATGTATGTTGTTACAGACAATAAAGAGGTAACTCAATGGATTTCCACAAAAGGATATTTTTCAACTGACTTATCAAGTTTTATTTTTGAAACACTTTCTCGTTGGACAATACAAGCATTAATAGACACAGAAATTTATACAATTTTAAGAAACGATTACAAAAAGATTGAAGGTGTAATTCCTAAATGGAATGAACTTGAAAAATTATTTATTGTTCGTTGTTTTACTATTTTAGAAGATAGAATTTTTAGCCATCTGTCAATGACAGCCGAAGAAAGATATAATCAGTTCTTTGAAAATAATAAAGAACTTTTTAATCAAGTGCCTTTACAATTCATTGCATCTATGCTTGGTATGACTCCCGAAACATTTAGTAGAATTAGAAAAAAACAACTTTTATAATTTCTTGATTTTTGTCAAGAGTAGAGTACTTATATTATAAGACCTTTGTATCAATTACTTTATTCACTCTCTTAATTCAACAACAATGGCAAAAGAAATTAAAACAGAAATTTTAATAAATGCAAATCCTGAAAAAGTTTGGGTAATACTTATACACTTCGAAAATTATCCAAATTGGAATCCCTTTATAAAAACATTAAAAGGGGAAGTGAGAGTTGGTAAAAAAATTACTGTAAGGATTGAACCACCAGAAGCAAAAGGAATGACTTTTAAACCAAAAATTCTTGTCTTTGAAACAAACAAAGAATTGCGTTGGATAGGACATTTATTATTTGCGGGACTTTTTGACGGTGAACATAAATTTGAACTTATAAACAATGGAAATGGCACAACAACTTTTAGACAAAGCGAAAAATTTAAAGGAATACTTGTACCATTATT
>JAYVNT010000119.1:0-2264 GCA_043758285.1 Flavobacterium sp. | reverse complement strand
CCAATTGTTTAGAAAAGTATTGGGATTAGTTTGTGCATTAAGTATAGCAGTTGGGGCAATCATAATCAATGTTAAAATTATTTTTTTCATTAGTCAATTTGTTTGATTTGTCCAAAAGTAATGAAAATCATTTCCAAATATTATTTAAATTTGAAAAAAAGTAAAGCCATGTTTCAATCTAAAAAAGATACGGTTTATGTTGTTCTTGCTGGAATATTTATAACTAATGCTATTGTGGCAGAACTTATTGGCGGAAAGCTCATTCATGTTGGTTCAGCGGTGATGAGTATTGGCATTCTACCTTGGCCCATAGTTTTTGTTACCACCGATTTAATCAATGAATATTTTGGTGAAAAGGGAGTTCGAAAGCTCTCGCTAATCACCGCAAGTTTGATTGCGTATACTTTTATTATCCTTTATTTGGCGATGCAAATTCCGGCAGTTAACGGCGAAAAATTAGTTTCTGACGAGCAGTTCAATGGCGTTTTTGGACAAAGTATGTGGATTATCGTGGGAAGTATTACCGCTTTTATCGTTTCTCAAATCATTGACGTGAGCATTTTTCACTCAGTAAAAAATAGAACAGGCGACAGAATGATTTGGCTCAGAAGTACTGGTTCTACAGTTATTTCGCAGTTGTTTGATAGTTTTATCGTGCTTGGAATTGCTTTTTGGATGACTGGAAAAATGGATACGCCAACATTTATAGTATCAGCTTTTACGGGATATGGTATTAAACTGGCGATTGCTATTTTGATGACGCCTTTAATCTATTTGGGTCATGCTTTGATTGAAAGATATATTGCTAAAGATGGAAAATAAAACACGTTGCGCTTGGTGCGAAAAAGACGATTTGTACAGAGAGTATCATGATAACGAGTGGGGGAAACCTGTTTATGATGATGATAAATTGTTTGAGTTTTTGGTGCTTGAAACTTTTCAAGCGGGATTGAGTTGGCACATGATTTTGAAGAAGCGTGAAAATTTTAGAAAAGCGTTTGCCAATTTTGATTACAATATTGTTGCCGTTTTTGATGAATATGAAGTAGAAAAATTATTGAAAGATGCCGGTATCATTAGAAATAAATTAAAAATAAAAGCTACCATTACCAATGCCATTGCGTTCAAAAAAGTGCAAACCGAATTTGGCAGTTTCTCTAAATACATTTGGGGTTTTACGGAGGGAAAACCTATTGATAACAACCCAAAAACCTTGAAAGATGTTCCTGCTACTTCGCCACTTTCTGATAAAATCAGTAAAGATTTAAAGAAACATGGCTTTAAATTTGTGGGTTCGACAGTGGTGTATGCGTACATGCAAGCCACAGGAATGGTGAATGATCATGTGGAAAATTGCTTTTTAAGAAGTGCTCAGTAAACAGCTTTAAGTGTTCGGTTCAAACGGAAGACTTCAAAACCCTCATAAAAATTTCCCTCGAAACTTCAAAAGCACCGAGTTTTTCTAAATGGTCGTTGTGAATTTGGCAATCTAGGAGTTTATAATTGTTCTCTTTTAGGTAATGTATCCATTTTACAAATGCAATTTTACTAGCATTTGGGACTTTAGAGAACATGCTTTCGCCACAAAAAACATGTCCTAAATCAACGCCATACAATCCGCCAACTAATTCATCATCTAGCCAAACCTCAACAGATTTTGCGATTCCCATTTCGTGAAGTTTGGTATAGGAAACTATAAAATCGTCAGACAACCAAGTTCCATCTTGACCTGGACGTTCTATTTGCTGGCAATTGGCAATTACTTCACTGAAGTTTTGATTGAACGTAACTCGAAATTTATTTTGATTGAGTAGATTTCGAATGCTTTTGGAAACTTTGTAAACAGAAGGAACAACCACCATTCTCTCCGGCGGTGACCACCAAAGTATGGGTTCGTCTTCATTAAACCAAGGAAAAATACCGTTGCGATACGCCAGCAATAATCGCTCAACCGATAAATCGCCGCCAACAGGTACTATCTTAAAAAACAAATTTTTTTAACTTTATTTTTCTAAATTTGTTCTAGCAAAGAGGAATCCTACTGTGATTTTTCACTGGATGTTTACCTTGTATAGCCTCAACTTGATTGGGGCTATTTTTTTGTGATGATTCGGCTTTTTCAAAGCCGAGCAAAGAAGAAATCTCCTGTTCCTTTTCTTGGATATTAAAAATGTAGTTGGGATTATATTGTTCGTTTTTTTTCCATAGATGGTAGATCGTGGTGAGTAACTTTTTTTGAACCGCTACATAACTTTTCATTTTGA
>JAYVNT010000118.1:0-2264 GCA_043758285.1 Flavobacterium sp. | reverse complement strand
CTTTTGTTGATATTTCTCTTTGTAACGCTTCCATTAAAGCTTCTAAATCATCCTGCTCTTGAAAACTTCCTTTATTGAAACTAACACCAAACCCTTCTAACTCTAATTCTCCAAAAATTCTTTTATATCTTGGAGAACCAATTTGTCCACAAATAGCCTTTGGTCTATATTTTTCATCATGGCTTCCCTCAATAACTCTTCCCCTACGGAAAAGTGATAACCCATTCACCTCACTGGTACTCATGGTATTTAATATTGCAATAAATCCATTAACACTGTACTTACCAATTGAAAAATTTATCTCTTTTTTCCACTCAATAGGGATTCCATTAATATTTGTATGGAATGGGGCTTTCAAGATTTCGGGGTCTTCATAAAAAAGTTCTTCATTATTAATAGTGAGTTTCATACTACCTGAACGAATAAATTTTCTATAAATACTTGCCAAATGTTTTTTTATTTTATCCATTTGGTGTGCAGAAGGAGCATTTTTAGAGAGTTGATATAATATTAACTCTGTAAAATGTTTTTCATCCTTCTCCTTACTTTTAACATTTAATATCTCTGCTTTTTCTGCTAATACTTTTTTTAAATCAAATTCGACAAATCGTTCTTCTGATTCAAATAATGCGGCAGTTTTTACACTCCAACGGTCAGCAAGCCAAATTGATGCTGTTTTCATACCCATTCCAAATTCATTCAAACCTGTATCATCAACAGGGATATTTGCAGGTTCAAAAGCTCTCTGGAAGTTACTCGAATCAATACCTGCTGCATTATCATAAATCTTTATGAAATCACCTTCCCAATCAATTGTTATTTTTACCTCGAATTGGTAGTTTTTATTTTGAGCTAATAAATTTTTCTTATTGTTTTCATAGCTTTGTACTGCATTATCGACATATTCGCCCAAAGCAAACCAAACTTTATTATTCAAGTTTCGGAATTGTCCATATACACCAGTTTGTATCTTAATAGATACTGAATTGATATTACCCATATTTTTATTATCAGCGATTAGTTGGCATAAAAAACTTGTTTGTAAACCCCCAAAGGCAATACTATCTCAGAGTTTTTATAAGAAATAAGAAAAAATTTCTTTTTTCTTATAAGAGCATTTTCGCTCCTAATTTTTCTTAATTCCATTTGTGCATCAATTTTATAATGAAAGCCATTCACTAAATAAAACTCATTTTCGTTTTGTAAACACATAATGATATTAAGATTATTGTTGAATAAGATTTTTTGCTATATTTTTAACTACACATACATTCACTGCATTTCCAAAAGCCTTGAAAGATTTGGCAGTTGTGGTAGGAAATTGTTTCAATTCATCCATGCACTGTAATTTTGCTGCTTCTCTGGGTGTCATATATCTGCCTAACCATGGAAATACTGGAATTTGTGTTGAATTAATTACGAGTGTTGGCGAGAAATTTGGCATTTTTACTCTTATTCCAGACGGACGGAATTGAATAATCTTATCATTAATTTTTAGTGGTATCTTTTTACCGCAGTTCCATTCTAATTTTTGATGGCTATTCTCAAAATCTAAAATTTTGGGTATCCATTTATCTAACCATTTTTTATTCTTTTCATAAAAAGCCCTATTAGCTCTAATATAATATTTTTTCCAATCTGGAAACTCTTTTTGGTCTGTCCGTGCATAATTGGGCAAACATTCTAATAATTCATCGAAACTATGTCCTTCAATTTTATTTCCAAATTTACCTTTACAGTTTCTTAAATTATCGGCACTTTGTTTGATTGGAGCTGCTCCTTCAAAGTCATAATCCGCTCCAAATTCCATTGCCCAAATCGGAAATCCAGGCACTTCTTTACTTTCAAGATTATCCAAAAACTCCTGCCAAACCTCTAATTGATTAAGAGAATCCTTTTTTATTGATGTATATTCGGCAGGCTCTGGTTCAATAATAGAATTTATTGATAAAGTTCCTTTAAAATCACCTTCTGGAAACTCAAAGTGTCCTAACCCACCGCAAGATTTGAGGCGGCAAACAATATAAAACCTTGAACGATGCTGTGGAACGCCAAATATATGTGGTGATATAGTTTTTTCACTAACTTCATAGTCTATCGAAAGTTTTTCTTGAATATATTTCCAAGTATTACCTTCGTCATGTCCTCTAAGATTGGGAACATTTTCTAAAAAAATATATTCTGGATTATGATAATCTGCAATCTCCATTATTTTGTCAAAAAAATTGCCATTATTTTTATCTCTCAAACCATTCTGCTTTCCC
>JAYVNT010000117.1:0-2265 GCA_043758285.1 Flavobacterium sp. | reverse complement strand
TTTTTATCATTTATTTAATAAATGAATTCATCGAAATTACATTTCTTTGTATTCAATTATTAACTTAGGACACAAACCGCCTAGCTCTTCCCCTGCTTCTAGCATATCTGTATCTCCTTTTTGATAGTGCCAATTTATTTGTGCCTCATAACCTTCTATAATAAATTTTTGTATTTTAGTAAAAATATCTAAAATAAATTTGGCAGAGGTTGAGTTAAAATAATCATATTTTATATCAAGCGTTAATTTGGCCGATTTTCCACTTTCCGTTTTCATGTAATACAATCGTAGTTCATAATCGTCTAACCATTTTAAAAGTGGGTTATAAAAATCAGCTGCATTTTCTGGTATTGATTCCCCACTAATTTCAAATATATTACGATCTGGATTAAATTCTACTTTGGGACATAATTTTGTTGATTCGATAAGTAATGTATTCATATGTTTAAATTATTGTTTTTTAGTTGTTATAACTCGGCTGCGTCACGCGGTATAGTTTACCCTCCCGATAGTTATCGGTATAATCATTGGTGTTTAACTCAATGTGTTTATTTATTGTTGGTGTCGTTTAGTGCTTCGCAATTGTGTTTCGACAAACATGGGCATTTCATGATTTATTTTTTTAATGTGACGCAAATTGTTAATAATGATACGATTTCTGTTTCATAAATAAATTCATATAAAATTTTATTATTCGTTTTTAATGCCATTTCTATAATTCCTAAGCCACCACCTTGCGGTTTTGAATTTAATAATGTATGCTTATAAAGCTCTTGCAATTTTTCTTTATTTAATGTGTTTACTAAATCTATTTGATTTTGTAAATTATTTTTTTCATGATTAAGTATATAACTGCCTGTTTTTATCTCATAGTTATCTAAGTTCTCTGTGATAACAAATAAATTAGATTTAAAATTAATTGGCAAATCCCCTTGCCTAGTGGTATTTACATACTTCAATATATTATCAAGGCTCTCTACCGAAACAGCATAAATCCGTTTTTGTGTTAATATAGGGATGTCCGGTTTGCTGACAGTTTCTTTAACTAAATTTAAAATATTAGTAAATTTTTCTCGCGAAAAATCACTAATAAATGACATAATCAAATGCTGGTCACTCATTAATTGATGCAAATTTTTCATTATAGTGTATTGTTTTTTAAATAATTTTAATCCCTACCACACAAACATCATCAGTTTGTTCGTTAGTATTTTTCCAATTTTTAAATGTATTTTCTAAAATTTCTTTTTGTTCGGCACTATTTTTTTTACTAATAGTTTGTAATGTTTCTTTAAACTGGTTCACCATAAAGCGCCCATCTTTAATGCCTCCTTTTTGATCTTTATAACCATCCGTAAATAAAAATAACATATCGTTACTTTTTAATTCCTGTTGCTTTACTGTAAAAGTAGCATCAAATATATGTCCTATCGACATTCTATCGCTTTTTATTTCGTTAAGCACTCCATCACGCACCAAATACAGGTCGTTTTTCGCACCACTATACTCCACCATGCGCTTTGCTTTATGTAGTTTAATAATTGCCATATCCATCCCATTTTTCACATACATAACATCGGTTTCTGCACGCATGGCATTTACAATAGCTATATTTAATTCGTTTAAAATGGCATCTAATTCAACAACTTTTTTCTCTGCGACAATACGCTCTAATAAATTGTAGCCATGTAATGCCATAAAAGCACCAGGTACACCGTGTCCGGTGCAATCTACTACGGCTACTAAAATACTTTCTCCTAAGTCTTTTACCCAATAAAAGTCACCACTAACGATGTCTTTTGGTTTGTATAAAATAAAATAATCGGAAAACAATTGGTTTAGGATTTTTGGAGGAGGTAAGCTAGCTTCTTGTATTAATGAGGCAGCATTAATACCACTAATAATTAGTTGATGCTTTTCTTCAACAACTTGTTTTTGATGGTGGGTTTCTTTTTCTTTTAGTTCAATAATATTTTTTTGCTTACGAATTAATCGGAAACGATTGTACAGAAAAAAAGTAAATAAAACGACCAGTATTAAAATACCACTTACTGCATACCGTATGATTTGTTGTTTTTTTATTTCGATGGCAGCCAAGGCATCTTTTTTAACTTGTTCTGCTTTGGTTAAGGCTTCTTTTTTTTCAAATTCATAACTCATACTTGTTTGTATGGTTTTTTCTTTTGTTTCTTCGTTATTTAAACTATCGCGGTAAATAATATATAGGTTATGGTGTTCATAAGCCGCTTTCCAGTTGCCTTGTGT
>JAYVNT010000116.1:0-2266 GCA_043758285.1 Flavobacterium sp. | reverse complement strand
GTGTCCGAGAGCAAGAGATTTTTCAATAATGATTCTCTCTATTAAATCGATTCGTTTGTAAGTAGTTTTCATAAGCAATTTTAAACATTTTTAAGGGTTTAAAAGTTGCGTTAAATGACGGAACCGGCTATAAAATTGCTACCAACGTTAGAGGCTTTGTGCAGTTGGGGAATTGACCAACTGTCCGCCCGAAACTGAAGCTAAATTAATAAACAAAAGTTGAAGTTTACAACTAATGCCCGGTAGAATTACGTCCGCCGAAACCAAAGCTTGGATATGCACTACTGATGATTGCTTCAACGTCCTGCCCCAATTGCACAAAACCTTTTGTTGGCAGAAGTTATTTTCACTCGCTGCTGATTTTGTCTTTTTGTATTGGTGAATAATTTGTTTTTTGTTGTCCGTTTACAATTAGCTTGTCAAAGTAACATTTTATGCCTGTCGCAGCAACCATATTTTCTACATTTTGTATGTGAAAATGCAAATGAGCTTCAGAAGAATTGCCTGAATTACCGCAAAGTCCTAAGAGTTGACCTTGTTTTATTTTTTGTCCTTGTTTAACTTTTATTGAATTCTGTTTGAAGTGAGCAAAAAATAAATATTCATTGTTAGCTGTCTTAATAATTATAGTATTTCCTGGAATATAAATAGGATTTAACTCACCTGGTTTATTGTCTTTCACACCGTCAACTACCAAAACAACTTCTCCGTCACAAGGTGCAATTAACTCTTTTCCAAACGCATAATAATCTTCATTTGTTTTACCGTTTGTCTTATAAGATATTCCTTTATCATTTCTAATAACAATATCAAAAGCATTTTTTTGTGCTTCACTTTCAACATGATAATTTAATTCCTTAGTGTCGCCACCCCAAACTACTGTCCACACGCCCTTAAAAGGAAGTTTTAATTTAGTTGAATTTCGTTCGATTTTTGGTAAGTCGCTTTCCTTAAATGGTTTTACGAATAGTCCATTAATTTTTGAATTATTGTCAATTGAAATATTTACTGCAAATAATGCTCTTTCAAAATTTGTCTTATACGATGCATACGTTTGTTCATATTTTACAAATTCCCTTTTTGAAATTTTTCCTGCTTGCATTTTCAGTCCTGTTAAGAAGTCAATAGTTTTATCAAGTGGAAGTGCTTTTTGCATCTCAATATCAAACATATTAAAGATTACTTCAAAACTATCTGAATTATAATTTTTCTCAAAATTCTCTGCGACAGTTTTGCTTGTTGCTTTTTCTGTCTGTCCAAAAAGATTGCTCATTGTCAAAGTGATGAGTACCGTACAAATTATATTCTTCATTACTCTCTAAATTTTAGGGTGTTTGTTATAATTTCTGCCAACGTTTGAGGCTTTGTGTCAGTTGGGGAATTGACCAATTGTCTGCCCAGAACTGAAGCTAAATTAATAACTAAAAGTTGATGATAAGAACTAATGAACAACAGATTTCCATCCGCCGAAACCAAAGCTTGGTTATGCACTGCTGATGATTGTTCTTCCGTCATGCCCCAATTGCACAAAACTTTTTGTTAGTGGCTGTTTTTATTCATTTATTCATTCTCTTTTTATCCTTGAATATCCTAAAATATCTTGTCTATTTCCAATACTTTTAATTACCAAAGTATCTTGTGTTAAAGTAATAATTTTCTCCTTGTATATTAATTTTGATTTATTGTCGTGTAAAGTTAGTGTGTCGTGTGATAATGAGTAGTGCAATGTAAAAACGCTGTCAATATTATTGTCTACAAAAACGGTTGTTTTCGCAAAAGATAACGTGTGATACATTGTCCACTTGTTAAGATACCATTTACCTATGATGTCGCTTTCAGTAACTTGTCGATTTTCTTTATTATCTATACTATCAAGTTGAGATTGAAACTTTGTCCACCAACCAACTCCGTATTTCCTTTCCAAGTCTTCAACAATTGTCTCGTTGTAAAATTTTGTCCCATTAATAATGTCTGGCGTTACGTTGCAACCAATTAGGTAAAAGTCAAAACCATATGAGTTAGCTAATTTTTGTTTTTGCTCAAAGTTCACTGGCATTTCACCAATTTCAGCTAATTGAAATTTTTCTTTTTTAATGTCTTGTTTAGCTGTCCAAAAGTTGAAAGGTGTGAAAAGTCCAAACGCAAAACGTAGACTAAAGTAAAGTCCACCGATAAGTAGAATTGTAAATAAGCCGTATGTTATTTTTCGTCTCAACTTTTTTGTTTCTGCTTGTAATTGGATGTCGCTCTAAAATAGCCACTAACG
>JAYVNT010000115.1:0-2267 GCA_043758285.1 Flavobacterium sp. | reverse complement strand
TCGTGGAATTTATTCCCGATGTAATTGAAGAAGGTATCTTGTATATTTCCATTGAGTATTGCACAGCCATACATAAGTGTGTGTGTGGCTGTGGCAATAAAGTGGTAACACCTCTTTCACCTACTGATTGGGAAATTACTTTCAACGGAAAAACTGTTTCACTTGACCCTTCCATTGGCAACTGGAGTTTTGAATGTCAATCTCATTATTTCATTACACGAAGTAAAATTCGTTTTGCAAGGCGCTGGAAAGATTGGGAAATTAAAGAAGGCAGAAAAGAAGATTCGGAAAACAAAAAAGATTACTTCGGAAAAAAAGAAGAGTAGTTACTCTGCTCTTGCAATTTCTTTTTTCATCTCCAACTCCCCCCTAAACGCTTTTTGGCTTAATGCTCCATACAAATTTTCCAACTCCTGCAAACTGTTTTTGTATTGCTCTTTGAGGGTTTCGGTTTTGGTGACGATTTGTGAAAATTTATTTTGAAGGGGAAGGGGTGGAACTGGAATTTTTAAATCTTCTACAATACCTGAATTCAAATTTTTCATTGTAATTCCTTTCGCTGCTTTCTCTAAAATTTTTCTGATTGAATCAGACGAAATCACATTGTATAAATAAATAGGTTGCAATTCATTTGTTGGACGAATGAAAATACTTCCTGTGCCACACAAAAAACCTTCTTCGTTTTTTGTTACAACTGCACATCTTCCAATTTCTCCTCTTCTTCCTAAAACAACATCACATTCGTGCATTACATATGCAGAAAGTTCTTTCATTTTATTTTTTGAAATTGTCAAGTCAAAATCAATTTCAATTTTACCGTCTTGTATGTGAGTTGGATTTACAAGAGGAACCCCGCCTTGAACATAATCTTCACGATGTAATAAACTTCCGAAAGGTCCAATTCTAACTCTTGCAAATTCTTTCAATGCAGATTTGTTCCAACCTTTTTCATTCCTCACAGGATCACCAAACATTTCCAAGAAAGTGCTTTTCAAAAATTCGTCTAAGAGCAGGATGCTTTCTTTGCGTTGCTCTATCAGCGTTTCGGCTTTGCTTAATATGTCAGCTATTTGAATTTGGTCGGAAATGTTTTCAGGAATTTCTAAAACAATTTTGCCCAAACCTTCACCAGTAATTTGTGGCTGTGCTGCACCTGTGATAATGTCTTTGAAACCTCTTTTCTTAAGAGTATAATAAAGAAATTTCTGATTTACATTTTCATTGATGCCATCTAATGCCATTGCATTTGATGTGATGTATGATTTTGGTTCGGTAATATTTAAAGTCCCACAAGTTGCACCTCTGCAAGTAATCGCAAGTGTTGGAAATTCGTGATTGTATTCTTTATACTTTCCAATAACTCCATTTGCACCATAAACAAGAAAACCTTCGGTTGTCATTTCCGACATAGGAAGATTTTTCCATTGCTTTGGCTTAGAAATATCAGTAAGCTTTACTTTAATCCACTTCATTAAACAAACTGTTTTAATTCACTCAAACCATTCTGAATATTTTCTTCAATCGTTTCTAACTTTCCAAAAATCACTTTCGGTTTTTCATACTTCACTTCTTCATACACTTCTTCCTTGTAAGTGCTCAAATTCAAATCGTAATTGTTGCCAACAATTTCTTTTTTAGGAACGAAAAAATATTTCTGCTTTCTGTCTGTGTCGTTCTTCACACTCCGTTTTGCAAAGCGTACTACAATGTCGGGCAAATCGCTATTAGCAATTTTGTTTCGCTTATCATCTAATGTGTAGCCGTCTGCCTGCATATCGTAAAACCATACATCGGTTGTTTCGCCTCCCTTGGTAAAAAATAAAATGGCGGTGCTCACACCTGCATACGGCTTAAACACTCCGCTTGGCATGGCTATCACGGCTTTCAGTTCTGCTTTCTCAATCAGCATTTTCCGTAATGCTTCAAATGCTTTTCCCGAATTTTGAATTACACCACTTGGAACAATCACGGCTGCTGTGCCTCCCATTTTCAACATGGTAAAAATGCGTTCAACAAAAAGTAATTCTGTTTTTGTCGTTGGTAGTTTCAGTCCTTCGTTAATGTCGCCTTTATCTATATTACCTGTAAATGGCGGGTTTGCCATAATAATGTCGTACTGGCTGTCTTCATTGTAGGTTTTACTGAGTGTATCTTTGTAATCAATTTTCGGTTCATCAATGCCATGCATCATCATGTTCATCAAACCTAACCGAACCATAGTAGTGTCAATATCATAACCAACAAAACTTTGGTCGAGAATGGTTTTT
>JAYVNT010000114.1:0-7202 GCA_043758285.1 Flavobacterium sp. | reverse complement strand
AGTGCAGTTCTAGCAGGTATTACATTTTTGCCAGGCGTTAAAACAAACATTCTAATAGTAGTTGCTTTCGTTTTCGGTGCTTTCTTTTCGGCATTAGCAGGAAATATGGGAATGAAAATCGCAACAAAAACGAACGTAAGAACCACACAAGCCGCCCGTACAAGTTTGCCACAAGCATTAAAAGTTTCTTTTGGTGGTGGAACCGTAATGGGATTAGGCGTTGCTGGTCTTGCCGTTTTAGGGCTGACGGGTTTCTTCATCATATTATACAACATGCTTTCGGGCGGTGTTTGGAAAGATAGCGAAACGATGACCGTTGTGCTTGAAACCTTAGCGGGTTTCTCTCTTGGTGCTGAATCTATCGCTTTGTTTGCCCGTGTTGGTGGTGGTATTTATACTAAAGCTGCCGATGTTGGTGCCGATTTAGTAGGTAAAGTTGAAGCAGGTATTCCAGAAGATGATCCGCGTAATCCTGCTACAATTGCAGATAACGTAGGTGATAACGTAGGTGATGTTGCCGGAATGGGTGCCGATTTATTTGGTTCGTATGTGGCGACAGTTCTAGCTGCAATGGTTTTGGGTAACTATGTTATCAAAGATATGGGCGGAATGATTAAAGATGCTTTTGGTGGTATTGGGCCAATTTTATTGCCAATGTCAATCGCTGGTTTTGGAATTTTATTCTCTATCGTTGGGACGATGCTAGTTAAAATTTCTAGTGACGATGCGAAAGAAGCGCAAGTGCAAAAAGCATTAAACATCGGAAACTGGGTTTCTATCGTTTTGACTGCTGTGGCTTGTTTCTTCCTAGTGCAGTGGATGTTACCAACGACTATGAAAATGACATTCTTCGGTGAAGGGCTTCAAGATATTTCTTCCATGCGTGTATTCTACGCAACATTAATCGGATTGTTTGTGGGTGGTGCTATTTCATCCGTAACTGAATATTACACAGGATTAGGTACAAAACCAGTTTTGAAAATTGTAGAAAAATCGTCAACTGGTGCAGGAACAAACGTAATCGCTGGTTTAGCTACCGGTATGATTTCTACCTTCCCAACCGTATTATTATTTGCAGGTGCCATCTGGTCAACCTATGCTTTAGCAGGATTTTATGGTGTGGCATTGGCTGCTTCGGCAATGATGGCAACAACAGCAATGCAATTAGCCATCGACGCTTTCGGACCAATCTCTGATAACGCTGGTGGAATTGCTGAAATGAGCGAATTACCAAAAGAAGTTCGTACTCGTACTGATATTTTGGACTCAGTGGGAAACACAACCGCTGCAACCGGAAAAGGATTTGCAATCGCATCTGCTGCCTTAACATCGTTAGCTTTATTTGCGGCGTATGTAACCTTTACAGGAATTGACGGAATTAATATCTTCAAAGCACCAGTATTAGCAATGCTATTCGTTGGTGGAATGATACCTGTAGTTTTTTCGGCATTAGCCATGAACTCTGTGGGAAAAGCCGCGATGGATATGGTATATGAAGTACGTCGTCAGTTCAAAGAAATTCCGGGAATTATGGAAGGAACAGGCAAACCAGAATATGGCAAATGTGTAGAGATTTCTACCAAAGCCGCCTTACGCGAAATGATGTTGCCGGGTGTTTTAACCATTGGTTTCCCAATAGCAATTGTATTGTTAGGCAAATTAGTTTATGGAAATGACAACCAACTTATCGCTGAAATGTTAGGTGGTTATATGGCTGGAGTTACCGTATCAGGAGTGCTATGGGCAGTGTTTCAAAACAATGCTGGTGGTGCTTGGGACAACGCTAAGAAATCATTCGAAGCAGGAGTTATGATTAACGGCGAAATGACATACAAAGGTTCTGATGCGCACAAAGCAGCGGTAACTGGAGATACTGTGGGTGATCCGTTCAAAGATACTTCTGGACCATCGATGAATATTTTAATTAAATTAACGTGTTTAATTGGATTAGTAATCGCACCTATTTTAGGAAACGGAAGCCATGACGGAATAGAAACTCCTCATTGTTCTATGCCAGAAAAAGAAATGAAATGTTCAGAGGATATGGGTAAATGCGATATGAGCAAATGCGCTACAATGACTAAGGAAGAATGTGCCGCTATGTGCGATTCTTTAAAATGCACACCTGCCGAAAAAGAAATGTGTTTGGCTCATTATGGTGCTGATGGAAAATTTATAGCTGAAAAGAAAGATGACTGTTGTGCTAAAAAAGGAGAAGGTACCATGGCTGCAACTTCAGATAAAAATGTAAAAGTTGTTATTACTAATACCAATGGTAAAGCTAAAGCAACAGTTACAACTACAGTTGGTGGAACTTCAAGTACAGAAACATTTGAAGGAACAGAAGCGGAAGTAAAAGCGAAAATTGATGCTTTGAAATAAAAGCAACAACCTATAGATATAAAAAATGTCCCGATGAAAATCGGGACATTTTTGTTTAATTTTTAATCTTAAAGGTTACTACTGTAATTTAATACAAAACAAACGTTACATGGTTTACTACAGCTGTAGTAGGTATTAAATCATTTGTAAAAGTTATTACTACAGCTGTAGCAAATATTAAATCATTTGTAAAAGCGCTTACTACAGCTGTAATAGATATTAAATTATTTGTAAAAGTGCTTATTACAGCTGTATCAAATATTAAATCATTTGTAAAAGTGCTTACTACAGTTGTAGCAGACATTAAATCATTTGTAAAAGTGCTTACTACAGCTATTGTTAAAATTTTTTTAAATTTTGTTAAATGTAAGACACTTTTTTTAGCTTTGTAGGGCATAATAATAGTATTAACATCAAAAACAGTAATTAAAATGGTAGATAAAACTACACTTCAAGACGAAAATGTAAAGCCAAAAACCAAAAGAACGGTACCCGCTGCGGATATTGATTTTGGTAAAGTGGCTAAAGATGTTGCCCAAGCATGGACAGCTAACCCGGTTATTACGCTGGTATGGACAACTTCGGGAGTATTTGCAGCAGATGCTTTGGCATATAACATAGAGCTTTCGGAGCGATTGCAAATGGGCGGAAGCAGACCTCAAATTTCGCAAGCGTTAACAAAATTAGACAACCAAATGGACGATGGCTTGGCGTATGTAAAAGGGTATATCCTTGAAAAATATAAAAAAGACGCAGCACATAGCTATTATGCGGCTTTTGGAATTGAATATAAGGGAAATAGATATGCTTTTCCAACGGATAGAAACAACCGTTTAGCAGCTTTGGAGTTGATGAAAACAGGATTGGTGGCGCATGGTTTTGATGGGAAAGAATATGGTGCGGCATTTTGGACACCTATACAAACGCAATATGCCGATTTGTTGAGCAAAGCCACCACCACAGATGGGTCGGTATCTACTAAAGTGAGCACTAAAAACACCTTGAAAAGCACGGTTAAAAAAACTATGAACTCTTTAATCTCGGTTATCAAAGGGAACTATCCCGATACCTACAAAGCGGAACTTCGCGCCTGGGGTTTTCAGAAAGAGAAATATTAAAATGTAAAAAACCCACCGAAAGCTGGGTTTTTTTGTTAGTAACTAACCTTCGAAGGGTTTTAATGAATACCTTGTTAAAACAATCCGTTTATCTCGGCGTTAATTTTATCAATTACAAACCCTAAATCTTCAGGATTATTGACAAAATCAATATTGTCCACATCTATAATGAGTAGTTTTCCTTTGTCGTAAGTTGAAATCCAAGCTTCGTAGCGCTCGTTCAATCGGCTGAGGTAATCAATAGAAATCGTGTTTTCATACTCGCGACCACGTTTGTGAATTTGTCCCACAAGGTTGGGAATAGAACTTCTTAAATAAATCAACAAATCGGGCGCGCCAACTAAACCTTCCATCAATTCAAACAAATCGGAGTAATTCTGAAAATCGCGATTGGTCATCAAACCCATGGCATGCAAATTGGGCGCAAAGATGTGTGCATCTTCATAAATCGTTCTATCCTGGATGATGTTTTTGCCGCTTTCGCGAATTTGCAATACTTGCCGAAAACGCGAGTTCAAGAAATAAATTTGCAAGTTGAAACTCCAACGTTCCATTTGGTGGTAGAAATCATCCAAGTAGGGATTGTCAACTACGTCTTCATAATGCGGTTCCCATTTAAATTGTTTGGCCAAAAACTTAGTTAACGTTGTCTTTCCTGCTCCGATGTTTCCTGCTACTGCTATGTGCATTATGGTAATTTTAATTTAAAATTCTTAATTTGTTGGTTGGTAAAAATAGCCAAAATTTGGTCTTTGTAATAATAATTTTGAAACGACTTCTCAACAATTTCAATTTCGTAAACCGTTTTCGTTTTATTGTTCAAACAATACAGTATGTTGTCTCTTGAAAACAATAATGTATCCGTATCAATGATTTGAATTTTTTCAAACGCAGGAATATTAGCCAGCAAAGTCACTTTGCCAAAAATATCTATCGCATACCAATTATTGATTTCGTCTATCCAATAGAAATTATTAAAATCGGATTGGGTATATTTTATGGCTTCTTGAATAGGATTTCCAATTGTTTTGGACATTTTTTTTAAATAATCAAACAACATGATTTGCTGTGTCAGCGAGTTATAAATCCAAAATTGGTCTTGTGCTGCCAAACCAATATTAGATGCAAAAATAGTATTGTCAACATCAAAAAGATTGAGTTTCTGTATTTCGTTCAGCTGATTGTCTAGCGTAACAATCGTATTAAAATCTTCATAGAAAACAACTATTTTCAAAGGATTTATATAATCTACCGAAGTAATTTTTCCCAAGGCAACGTTCTTATATTCCCAAACTTGATTTTGGTTTTGCTTGGTAAAAACATTGTCTTTGATGAAATAATTATTGCCCAAACCATCAAAACCAATATAGGTTTTGTTCTCTAGTTCCTTTGTGTCCAAAGCAGCGGTTTTTAGTTTTTGATTTTGACAAAAACCAAGCGTACAACTCAATAACAGCATGAAATAAATAGCATTTTTCATAATAGTGCTAATTTACAGTAAACCAAATTAATTACAACATGTCCAAAAAGATATTTTAACAAAAGATTGGTAACAGATTTCAATATCAATCGTCATATTTGTTATTCAAAAATTTAACACCATGAAAAACATACTTTATACTTCATTATTGCTACTCGCATTTAGTGCTTCCAATGCACAAAAAGATTTTCAAGGAATGGCGGTTTATGAAACCAAAACCAGCACTTCCGACTTCAAATCTCGAATGGAAGGCAACAAAGAAATCACGCCCGACATGCAAAAAATGATTGAAGAACGCATGAAACAAATGTTCGAAAAAACATTTATACTCAATTTTGATAAATCAGCTTCCATCTATAAAGAAGAAGAAAAACTAGACGCTCCAGGACAAGGACAACAAGGCGGAATGCGAATGATGTCATCCATGATGGGTGGAGGTGGAACGTTTTACAAAAACGTAAAAGAAAAAAACTATACTGTAGACAAAGAATTTATGGGAAAAGAATTTTTGGTTAAAGATTCGTTGCCAAAATTAAATTGGAAAATGGAAAGCGAAACACGAATTATTGGCGGTTACAATTGTTTCAAAGCCACTGCGGTTCGAGCAGTAAGCCAAACCGATTTTAGAAATTTCAGACCAAAAAAAGAGGAAGATAAAAAGGCGGAAACTACAAAAAAAGAGAACAAAGACAAGAAAACCAACTTCATGGATGATTTTGATTTGCCAAAAGAAATAACCATCACCGCATGGTATACGCCAGAAATTCCGGTAAATCAAGGACCAGAAAACTATTGGGGTTTACCCGGTTTAATCCTTGAAGTAAATGATGGAAAAACTACTATTTTGTGCTCAAAAGTAGTTTTAAATTCAAAAGAAAAAGCAGAGATCAAAGCACCAACGAATGGTAAAGTAGTTTCCCAAAAAGTATACGACGAAACAGTTGTCAAAAAAATGGAAGAGATGAAGCAAATGTATGAAGGGCAAGGCGGCGAAAAGAGAATGCAGATGCGAATGGGACATTAAACAGCGTTATTTATTTTATGAAAAAAACATACTTTCTTTTCACTCTACTTATTACCGTACTTTCATTCTCTCAAAACATCCGTTTTGAAGGGATTATCCAAGACAATAGCAAAGCACCACTAGAAATGGCAAACGTGATGGCGATGAACCGAGGTACTAAGACTATGGATGGGTATGCGATTACAAATGACAAAGGGAAATTTGTTTTGAACCTAAAACCAAATACCACTTATTCGATTAAGCTGAGTTATCTTGGAATGCAAAACAAAGAAATTACGGTCACTACTCAAACACAAAATATAACTCAATACATCACGATGGAAAGTGGCGGAATTGAGCTTGAAGGCGTTGAAATTGTTCGCGAAATGCCGGTTTCTATCAAAGGAGACACTATAGTTTACAACGCTGATTCTTTTAAAACCGGAACCGAAAGAAAACTAGAAGACATTTTAAAAAAATTACCTGGCGTTGAAGTCAACGCCGATGGCGAAGTAGAAGTAGAAGGCAAGAAAGTATCTAAACTGATGGTAGAAGGCAAAGATTTTTTTGATGGCGACACTAAACTTGGCATTAAAAACATTCCTGCTGATGCGGTGGATAAAGTCCAAGTATTGAGGAATTATAATGAAAATTCTATCTTAAAAGGTGTTGAAAACAACCAAGATAATATTGCGATGAACATCAAACTAAAAGATGGGAAGAAAAACTTTTGGTTTGGCGATGTAACAGCAGGAATTGGAGTTGGACATGCAGGAAAACGGTATAATGTCAACCCAAAATTATTTTATTACAGTCCAAAATACAGTATCAATCTGATTACTAATTTTAATAACATTGGTGAATTACCTTTAACATTTCAGGACTATTTTAAATTCACAGGAGGGTTTAAAAAAATGATGGCAAAAGGAGGTAGTAGTTTTGATGTTTCTTCAAACGATTTAGGAATTTCGTTGTTGAGAAATAACAGAGCGAAAGAGATTGAAACTAATTTTGGAGCTACTAATTTTTCATACAACATATCAAAAACATGGTCTTTGAGCGGTTTTGGAATTATTTCTTCTTCCATCACCGATTTGGAAACCAAGACACAAACTAACTTTTTGCAACCCAATTCTTCTACAATTGCTACCACAGAAAACAGGAATGAAGTTGCTCATCAAAAAAACAATTTAGGATTATTCAAGTTCAGCTCGAGCTA
>JAYVNT010000113.1:0-2270 GCA_043758285.1 Flavobacterium sp. | reverse complement strand
TCTTCAATAATTTCCCTCAAATAAGGTACATCTGCGATACAAGGTTTACACCAACTTGCCCAAAAGTCAATTAGAATATAACTCCCTTTAAACCTACTAAAATCAACATTTTTTCCTTCAGGGTCTTTAGATACTAAATCGTGAACTGATTTTATTAAGTTTAATTTTTCATTGAACTTAACCCCATTTAGAGGATTCGTCTTTTTAAATATAATATTGTTTGATAATGGATATACATAGTCCAAGACTGTATACCCAACATTACTTTTCTTTACATTTTTAGATAATTTTGAAAAATAATATTCTATTGTATCAATTGATAGTCGCCGTTTATGTCTTGATAACATGAAAGCACTTAAATAAGAATTATTGTGTTGAAGAATATAGTCTAAGTCGGCTGCTCTTGCAATTAAATTTACTGAATCTAAACGTGAAGTTGCAAATCTAAGGTTTCTCAATTGAGTTGTGTCCGATTTAGATAATTTATAAATTGAATCGGCTTTAGAAATGTATTGTGTGTTAGAAATAATATACTTCGTCTTTTTTTCTTCCCATTTTTCCCATTCAGTATGAGATTTAGAACCTTGAATTAAAGCCTTTGTTACAAAACCATCTCTGTAAGAAATTGAGATTATATTTGCTTCTAGTAGAAAGCGAATAGTTGATTTATCACCAAAATTAATATTTTTCAAATCTGTCCATAAGTTCGCATCACTCACTATATTAACTGTCCCCGAAAATACAAACCTCCCATTTTTAATTATTGTTGTGTCAAATTTCATTCTATTATTTCCATCGTAATAATTTAAAACTATTCTACCTGTGTCTTTCCCAATAACAGTTCCATTGATTGTAAATTGATTTTTTAAAATATTAGTCTGGCAAAAACAAACATTTGGAAAGAAAATTATTAAAAATAAAAAGCGCATATTTTTTCTTTAGATAAATAAATTGTTTTTTTCTCCGATTACAATAATGTGTCGCTGTTGCAGAAGGGTTGCATACAACGTTCGGGAATTGCAGCAGGCAGGGAATTCATTGCTGCGTCTGCCCCCCAACCGCTGATGAATAAAGATATAAAAATAAAAGATAACAACAAAAGCTCAAAGGTGCTTGTCCCACCCAAACTGAAGCTGATAGAGAGCTACAGCGGAAGATAACAACGTCCCGCCCTGCTTGCAGCAATACCTTTGTTGGGCGTTCGCCTTGCCTATTTTGTTGGTCTTTACTCGTCTCCAAAGTAGTCGTTATCTATTTTTTTAATCTCAAAAGTTGTCGATACCGAAATTGCAAGATTAAAGTCAATCATTAATTCAGCTAGTTGTTCTCCGTCTATTAGTACAATTTTTGTGTCGTTTTTTGGTTGATATTCTCTTGCATCAAGTGTGTATCTTGAAGTAGTAATAAAAACTCCTTTTTTTGCTCCTTGTCCTGCAAGAGCTCCAATAAATTTTTGAATTTCTGGTCTACCAACCGAACCATCCCATCTTTTAGCTTGAATATAAATCACATCAAGTCCAAGTTTATCTTCTTTAATAATTCCATCAATTCCTTCATCGCCTGATTTTCCAATAGATTTACCTGCGTCCTTTATAGAACCTCCATATCCCATTTTAACCAATAATTCCACAACTAAGTTTTCAAAAAATGCAGGTGTACAGCTTTTGATTTTTGTCAATAATTCTTGCGATAGATTTTTTCTAATTTTTAAATAATTTGATTCTAATATTTCTTCGGGTGTTTCTGTAATTAATGAATTGTCAATTTCAGTATCACTTAAAGTTTCATCGTCTTTTAAACGTCCTGTCCTTTCTAAATATGCTGGTATAGTCTTCAAAGTTTTCAAATTAATCTCACTAGGATTTTGAGAAAGTAATTTTTTCCCTTGGTCTGTAATCTTAAAAGAACTTCTTTTTGTGTTTTCAAGTAGTCCTGCCATTTTGAAATGAGATTTTGCCCAAGCAACTCTATTTGGAAAAGTCTTAGCTACACCACTTGGTAAAAATACATTTTGCTCTTCATCTGTCAATCCAAAAATCGTGGCTAACTTTTGATTAGTTTCAACTGTTGTATGTTCATCTCCGTCTCCCAAAATATTTAAAAATGGAAGCATTATTTTTTGAAAGTCTGGTATCATTATAGTTGTGTAAAATTTTGTTTAAGGTGACGCCCAACGATTGAGGCTTTGTGCAGTTGGGGAATTAACCAACTGTCTGCCCGTAACTAAAGCTAAATTAATAACTAAAAGCCGAGGTTAAGAAATAAAAGTC
>JAYVNT010000112.1:0-2271 GCA_043758285.1 Flavobacterium sp. | reverse complement strand
TAAATCTTTTTTATTAAAAATTAAAAATTTTAAAAAATGAAAAAAGTATTATTACTATTAAGTTTATCTTTTTTAGTTCTTACATTTACAACTTTTTCAGCTTGCAATAAAAATGTTGCGGAATCGCCTCTGATACCACTTACCTCTGAAATTCTTGCAAACGATGCAGATTTTCGTGAAGCAATGAGTTTACAAAATGTTCTTTTAGAAAAAAACCTTATTTATAATAGAAATAAGACGAAAATTGAGAGAGAAGCTCTTACTAAAGAATTTATTGCTTTGTATGAAATTATGAAAGATAAAGGGGATAATATATCTCCAAAAACACAACTCAGATTTGCACAAATATTGGGGTTTGACAGTTACGAAAATGTTATCAACTATTTTGAAAAAATAGTTGATAACATTCAGAATGCTTAAAAGTTGTTATGCTGCACTCTCTAATAATTCCGAATTGGCTAACTATATGCTTTTAAAAGAAGCATATAGCTTGAATCAAAATTCTTTACTTTGGGGCATAAATTTCAACTTGCAGGAAGGAGCTTTTGTGGATTTGAATACTAATATAGATTTAGGTAATATTGGGGTAAGTAATATCAGGAATGCATGTATGGATGCTGTTTTGGCTAAAATGAGTGCTGCAAATAATGTCTGCTTTGTAGCTGCAGTATCAGCCGAACTTCTTGCAATAGCAACATTAAATCCATTTTATGCTGCAGCAGCTTGTTGCATGGCCGTAGCAGGTCAAATTGCTTGTTGTGACTACGCTTTTGCAACTGCTGTTAATGATGCTACGAATTGTAATGGTGGCAACTTTCAAAAATAAGCATTAAATTTATTATTCAAATTATTTGTTATCTCTTTTATTTATTTGTAATTAAGTAAAGTGATAACAAATAATTTTTAATTTTTTGCAAATGAGAATTTGCCTTAATTTTTAACTACTTTTATTTTTCACGATTTTCTTCACATAAAATTTTGTAAAAAATCTCGTCAAACACTTTAATTTAAATTTTTAGCATGACTTTTTTTAAAACCAAAGTCAACAAAGGGATGAGCGGCGCAATAATATTATTCTCAATATTATTTTCAAGCATATTATGGTTTTGGGATTCACCTGAACATACAAGGTTTATTTATTTTAGAGATAATGTCTTACTTATCTCGGCAGTTTTTAGCGTTTATTTTTTGATAAAAAGTATAAAGGAGAATTCGCCTATCACAATTTCGGTTTTGGATATTATTTTTCTTTTAACAAGTATCTACTTTATATTAAAAAATAATGATTTTTCATTCCAAAATGAATTTTTAACTCAATTTATTTTGTTGTTTAGTTTTTATTTTTCGATCAAAACTTACAAAAACAATCTTCGCCTCATTCATCCAATTACGGTTTCGTTAATTTTAATACTCTTTATTTTATCCGTAATAGCAGCCGTTGAGTGCGTTCAAAACCTGATAAAAGGAAGGTATCCGAATATTCCGGCTTATAATTTCAAGTTTTCGTCTGCACTTACAGATTATATGATTTTAGGATCAGTGCTGATGACTTCCTACTATTATTATTGTCTTCAAAATAAAAAAAATGTATTTAAAGGGCTTAATCCTTACCTATTTGTTAAGGATTTATTTTTATTTGTTGCAATTATAGTATCCCTTTACAAATCATCATTGCTTTTTATTACAGCTATAATTATTAATACACCAAGAATCATTTATGAAAAACTGAATAAAACGCGGATTATAGTAGTAAGTTCGTTTTTAATTCTTCTCATTTTTATGATTATAGTTCTTAAACAACAAAATATAATTTTTAAATCTCTCCGTTACTTTCCGATTTCAATGAATGCCGCCAAAGTAAACCTTATTTCCGGTACAGGTTTAGGTACTTTTAATAGAGTTTATAATACTGCTCAATCTGACTATTTTAATTATAAATTTAATAATGTTGGTAGTATTTGGGAAAATTTAATGGCAGGTAATAGAGTATCGATTGAAGATCGGACAGGTTATTTAAACGGCAAAGTTCCTTTCATTGAATTTTTAGTCGCCGATAACATGAGAACACCTGAAAATGAATACATAAAAATTTTACTTGAAACAGGCATTACGGGTTTAGCTTTAATACTTTTGTCAATCGGTTTATTTGTTTACGGTTTTTATAAATTGAAGGACAAAAAAAATAACGCAATTACCGGATTTACTTTAGCTGTAATAGCCTTGTTCATCGGTGCTTTTTTTTCGTTTCCTTTTCATGAAACACCGCTTATG
>JAYVNT010000111.1:0-2275 GCA_043758285.1 Flavobacterium sp. | reverse complement strand
AATCGTCAATTACGATTTTCACTAAGTCTTGATACGTTTTTATGACTATTAAGGAATTATCTTATTCAATTGTTGTTGCTGGAAAATGGAATCCCGCTATACTAATACCACCATGGTTGGTTGCCAATTTATTTACGGATAACCCTCAGATGCAAATTGAGTTCTCTTTAAATTTTGATATTCCCTCAAGGTTCAGAGTTAAAAATATAATCATTGCCCCATCAAATGATAGAGTGATCTTATTATCAATTGATAATTCAGACGATAGTTTACGGCTTATGGAAGAAGTTGCAATAAAACTATGTACTATTCTTAGTCATACTCCGTTCGTTGCTGTTGGAATAAATTTTAGTTACCTTGAAAAAACAAATAAGGATGGACTTCTTCCTTTAATGAATTTTACTGATGCGAATGGGATTACAGAGAAGGGTTGGGCAATTTCAAATCAATCAATAAAAAGAACATTAACAAAAAACGGATATCTAACAAATCTCACAATTAGTCTAGATCAAAATTCGGATTTCCAATTTGATTTTAACTACCATTATAATACAATTAATATTACTCAAATTTCAGAATGCCTTTTAAATAAAGTTATTGAGTATAGAAACCAATCTACAGGATTACTACACGAGTTGTTTAACCTTGAACTACAAACAAATGTCAACTAAAGAAACAAACACATCAACATTATTGCCTGAAACAACTTATGAATCTAGCGATAGAACTTTTGAAGCTGCTCCCGATGAAACTTCAAGTCAGTCAAATTTTGTAGAGATTGATTTTCCAAAATCGAGAACTATTAAATTTACAGAATCAAAAGAGGTTGTTCGGATTTCTGTCAATTACGAAAAGATTGAAGCGCAGTTGAAAAATTATAGTGCAAATACATCCAGTATTTAATAAAATTTTTGTTGTGAATGACTCATTTTACTTATGCCGATGCACTTGATAAAACTTGTTTAAAGCAAGGTGACGTTTTAAAAAAAACAGCAGAACTTTCAACCCTCATCAATGAAGTTCACCCTTATTTTAATTCAGAAAACTATCCGTATTTTCTTGTCATAACCCAAACTTGTGATCTTGTAAAAAGAAGGGATGATAAATGCAAGTCAAAATATATTACCATTGCTGCAGTTCGTTCGTTAGGTGATGCTTTAAAAAGAGAAGCAGAAGAAATAGCATTTTCAACAATAGAGAGAAGAACGAAAAAACTTATTGACGAAAAAAATGGTAGCAAACTATCAGAATTCTTAGGCCGCCTATTTAATAATAATATTCCCGATTATTTTTATTTACATCATGATGTGTCTCTTGATTTTGTTGACCCTTCGGTTGCATTTCTTAGAGTTTCCATTGCTCTAAAATCAGAATTGAATTATAAAATTTGTTTGGAAAATAAAGTGCTAGAACTTGAAGAAAATTTTCAAGCTAAATTGGGTTGGTTAGTTGGTAATCTATATTCACGGGTCGGCACTGAAGATTGGGTTCCAAATACTCTTGACCAACCTAAATTTAATAAACTTGTGAATGACCAATTAAAAAGTCATTTCCAAATTGTTCCAAATTTATCTGAGATTGAAACTTTGTTGAAGTCAAAGTACACAGCAGAACAAATAGAAGCGCTAGCTGTTGATGATTTAATTGAAGAAATAAAAAAATTAAAAATTCCAACAAGAAAAGAAAAAGTGTTATTAAAAATTGAAGAGATTATCTCTGGTGCTTCAGCTTTACGAGAGGGCTACGATATTAAGAAATTGATGACAAGAATTAACAATGATTCTTCAATAACTTCCTTTCTTAAATAACAAAGACAATTTTAAAAAGAAGCCAAACCTTTTTATCTTCCAGAAGAAGTTCCAACAATCAAAAAGAAAGCTGCAATCGCTGCCAAAACAAATCCGGTATTTACTTGTGCACTTTTTACTTGATAATTTTGTACGTAATTGGCAAAATGTTCGCAGTTGAAAGTCGTTAGATCGTATGTTCTTCCAACCAATTATATGGCTCTTTGTACAGCTTGCCTTCGTTGATATTCATTACCTGAGAATCTTCTTATTCGATTGAATGTCGGATTTTCGGAAGCAAATTGGTTGAAGTTAATTGTTCTTACTCCATAACCTACTTTATTTTCCGCAAATACATCATTGCCCCAATCATCTATTCCTAGGTATATGACATAATGTTCAACTATGTTCAAATTACTTTTCGGTCCAACAATTACATCGCCAGGTTGTAAATTGTAATTTCTGATAAATGTATTCATGTTTTTAAT
>JAYVNT010000110.1:0-2277 GCA_043758285.1 Flavobacterium sp. | reverse complement strand
AACGCATCCAAGGCACTTTGCAAGTCAAATAATTTATTCGGGTCGGTTGCCTCACCTAAAATTGTTGTTTCAAAGAATGGGTCAAATGATTTTTTGATTTCGTCTGAAGTATTTACAAAGTCCAAAACAAAAGTGTCTTTTTTTCCTGCTGCTGTTCTATTTAAGCGTGAAAGTGTTTGCACTGCATTTACACCGCCTAATTTTTTGTCAACAAACATGGTATGCAAAAGCGGTTGGTCAAAACCCGTTTGAAATTTATTTGCCACAATCAAAAATCTATATTCCGATTTTTTGAATTCATCAGGAATAGCGACACTTGAAAAATGATTCAATG
This sequence comes from Flavobacterium sp., assembly GCA_043758285.1. Classification (GTDB taxonomy): domain Bacteria; phylum Bacteroidota; class Bacteroidia; order Flavobacteriales; family Flavobacteriaceae; genus Flavobacterium. The sequence goes on along the minus strand of JAYVNT010000110.1, from coordinate 1,943 downwards.
CCATTTCACTTTGTCCATCAATTTCACCACTGAAAGCAACTATTGCTTTGAAAGAATTTCCTGTGTCGGTTAAATATTTATCAAATGCTTTTTTATACTTCACTGCGTTTCTACGACTGCTTGTAACAACCATTGCCTTTGCCAAACCATTTATTTTTTTCTGACGAATTGCATTGTCCATAAAATTGTCAACCATCAAAGCAGTTTTCTTTGCAATCGGGTGTGCATGGCTCTCAACATAAATTTTCAATTTCTTCTGTGCTTTGTTTTTGTCAAACAAAGGGTCGTCTTCAATTTTCTTTAGCAGTGCATAAGAACTTTGGTAAGTGGTGTAATTCTGCAACACATCCAAAATAAAATTTTCTTCAATGGCTTGCTTCATTGAATACAAATGAAATGCTCTGAATTTTTCTTTGCCGTTGTCGTTGTATTTCTCACCAAATAATTCAAGCGTTTTGTTTTTCGGTGTGGCTGTAAAAGCAAAGTAACTGGCATTGGTCAGCATCTTTCTTCCTTTCACAATGTCCACTACCAAATCTTCCGAAGTCAATTCATCATACTCGTCTTTGTCAACGAAAATAAATTCATCATCATCTACTTGCACTTTCTCAAAATCTTTTGCAAGTGTTGCATTTAGTTGCCCTGCTGTGTTTCCGCTTTGGCTGCTGTGTGCTTCATCAATAATGATTGCAAACCTGTTCCCTGGCAATTCGCCAATTTCATTTACTATGTATGGAAATTTCTGAATGGTGGTGATGATGATTTTCTTTCCTTCCTCCAATGCAGTTTTCAATTGCTTGCTTCCTTCGGTGATTGCTTCCACAACTCCTTTCACTTGCTCAAACTGTTTGATGTTGTTTCTTATTTGAGCATCCAAAATTTTTCTGTCGGTAACAACAATCACTGTATCAAAAATTGTGTTGGTGTTTGTGCTGTCGTGCAAGCCAACAAGCTGATGTGCTAACCAACTAATAGAATTACTTTTTCCAGAACCTGCCGAATGTTGAATCAAATATCTTTTACCTGCTCCGTTTTGTTTTGCATCATTCAGCATCTTGCTCACTGAATTTAACTGGTGGTATCGTGGGAAAATAAGTTTCTTGATTTTCTCTTTCTTGATTTTGCCGTCAGGCAAAATTTTCTCTGTTTCTTCTTCAACCAACTGAACATAGTTTTGAAGAATGTTTGTCAAAGAATCTTTTGTCAGTATTTCTTTCCAGAGATAATCTGTTTTAATTCCTTTTTCGTTTGGCGGATTTCCTGCTCCGTTGTTGTAGCCCTTGTTGAATGGTAAGAAATAACTGCTTTCTCCTTTCAAATGTGTTGCCATCCAAACTTGGTCGGTGTCCACTGCAAAGTGAACAAGGCATCTACCTAAGCGAAACAATTCTTCTTTCGGGTCACGGGTTGTTTTGTATTGCTTGATTGCATCTTTTACATCTTGTTTGGTCAGTTCGTTTTTCAATTCAAAAGTTATCACTGGCAAACCATTGATGAATGCAACCATGTCCAAACTGTTTTCATTCTGTGTGATGTAATGAACTTGCCTTGTTACCGAAAAAATATTCTTGCCGTAAAGTGCTACATCTTTTTCGTTGAGATTAGAAAGTGGCTTGTCAAAAAATAATTTCAGTTTGATGTTGTTGTCCGTAATTCCTTTTCGCAACACTTCAATAATGCCAATGAGTTTTATTTGATTGTTCAAACGATACAATACTTTGCTTCTGTAACTGCTGCCGTGAATGGCTTGCAACTTCAATACTTCTTTCTCCTGCGTATCTTCTAAAAATTTGAAAAGCAAATCTTCATCCACACAATCCACACGGTTGTAGTTGGAGAAATCTCTTTCTTCAAATCCATTCACCAAACACAAGTGTTGCGTTATGTGTGCTTCTAAACCTTTTTCGGTAGTGTCCGTTTTCATTTTATACTATTCCCTTTTG
>JAYVNT010000109.1:0-7230 GCA_043758285.1 Flavobacterium sp. | reverse complement strand
AATTAGGTTACTTGTGGCTAAATTTTATAGGCGCCTCTCTAACCGTGGTTTTGTCTATACTTAACCAATTCTTCTTAAAAGACAAGCAAAAAGTAATTGCGCAATAATATAAAAGTTTTAATGAAAAATACCCAAATCATAACGGTGTATAATTTGGATATTCATAATTTATTTTTTACTCCATTCTTTTATACTATCATTATTCATTTTAACGTAATCATTATTTTTAGCTTTTTCTGCTCCAGCCAATGATAATTTAGCAGTAGCAACAGCTGCTACTTTATCACCTAATTTCGCTTGAATTAATGATTTCTGACGTAATTGCCAATAAGGCAAATCTTCGCCTGGTTTTGCCATTGATAGTGCTTTGTTTACATATTCTAAAGCTTTGTTCATATCGCCATTCGATTGAAAAAAATATTGCCCCGCCGAAAAATAATCACCAGCAGATGGACCAGCTAAAGCTTTATCAATGCTTGCCATGGCTATTTTTTGAGTTGGCACTTCAAATTTTAAAGAAACCATAGTTTTCTCCCAAGCAATATCTAAAGTTGCACTATCATTAGTTAGATTATTAATAGAAATTGTGAAAGATTCTAACGAATTACCAAGCGCAATCGGATCAACATTTGTAGTGTAAGCCACCTTATTGACATCCCAATTATCTGGTGTCCCCCAGTTATCACTATCGGTGTAAAAAATGATTTCCCACATATCCGCTTTAGGAGTAGTGTATAAAGCATATTTTCCCTTTTTAAGTGTTGTCCCTTTAATTACTACATCATCACTAAAAGTTACTGTAGTATTGGCATTGGCTCCAGTTCTCCATAGTTTTCCAAAAGGAACTAAATCACCAAAAACAGTTCGTCCTTTAACACCTGGACGAGAATAATCTACCGTTACATCAGTAAGACCCACAACTTGAGTAAGAGTTGAGTGTGGACTTGGTTGAGGAGTTTTTACTTGAGCGTGAATAACTAAATTAGCAATGATTGTTGCTAATACAAAAATAATTTTTTTCATAATTTGTGTTGTTTAGAACTTTTTTCAAATTTACAAATACAATGAATTACCAAATGTTAAGAATAACTTAAATATATACATTTTGTTTAACTTTGCATTAAATTACTTAAACATTTTGTACTTTTACAAAAAAATACAATGAAAATTTATCGTTTACATACCAAACAAAATTTGCCAATATCTCTTGACGAAGCATGGAATTTATTATCAGATCCTAAAAACCTTCAAAAAATAACTCCTGAATATATGGGTTTTAAAATACTCTCCGGTGCTGATAGACCAATGTTTCCGGGTCAAATAATTCAATACTTAGTAACGCCTCTTTTGGGAATTCCAGCAAAATGGGTTACTGAAATCACACATGTAGTTGATAAAAAATATTTTGTAGATGAGCAGCGTTTTGGGCCTTATGCACTTTGGCATCACAAGCATTTTATAAAAGAAATTCCTGGTGGTGTTGAAATGGAGGACATTGTAGATTATAAAGTTCCGATGGGAATTCTTGGGCAATTAGTGCATCCGTTTTTAGTAAAACCAAAATTGAATGAAATATTTGAGTACCGAAGAAAAAAACTAATCGAAATGTTTGGAGAATTTAAACAACAATAAAATGAAAAACATATTATTAATAGGCGGCTCTTACGGTATTGGACTTGAATTAGCAAAAGAATTGCAATCAGAAAACTACGTTTTTGTGGCTTCAAGAACCAATGAAAACTTAGACAATCTAAACCTAACACATATTCCTTTTGATGTAACAACAGATATGTTAGATACCTCAAAGTTACCAAGTGTAATTGACGGATTGGTATATTGTCCAGGAAGTATTAATTTGCGTCCGTTTAGAGGTTTAAAGTTAGAAACCTTTGAAAGTGATATGCAAATTAACTTTTTTTCGATGGTGAAAGTTATTCAAAGCGTTTTACCACATCTGACTGCTTCAGAACAATCAAGTATTGTTTTATTTAGCACAGTAGCCGTCAAAATGGGAATGCCATTTCACACCAGCGTGGCAGCTGCAAAAGGTGCCATAGAAGGTTTTGCAAAGGCATTAGCTGCTGAATATGCACCAAAAATTAGAGTTAACGTAATCGCACCTTCATTAACCGATACACCATTGGCAGATAAGTTTTTGAGCAATGATGAAAAAAGAGAAAAATCAGCGTTGCGTCATCCTCTAAAACGTTTTGGCACAACACAAGATGTAGCTCAAATGGCTAACTTTCTGCTTGGTGAAAAAAGCACTTGGATCTCTGGACAAATCTTCGCTGTAGATGGAGGAATGTCATCATTACTAGTAAATGGTTAAACCTTATAAATTTTATAAACTCTTCTTATGAACATATTCTGGTTTCGACGCGATTTAAGATTAGAGGATAACGCTCGACTTTTTCACGCTTTAAATAGCGATGAAGAAGTATTACCCATTTTTATCTTTGATGAAACCATACTATCTCAACTGCCCAAAAACGATGCACGCGTAACATTTATCCATCAACAGTTAGAAAAAATACAAAACCAACTCCAAGCCATCGGAAAATCACTAGCCGTTTTTCACGGAAAACCTATAGATATTTTTATTAAACTCATTGCGGAAAACCAAATCAAAGCTATTTATACCAACCACGATTATGAACCTTATGCTCGCAAACGCGACTTAGAACTATATCATCTATTCAAGGACAACAACATTGAATTCAAAACGAGCAAAGACCAAGTTATCTTCGAAAAAAGTGAGGTAGTTAAAGACGATGGAACGCCTTATGTGGTTTACACGCCTTATTCAAAAAAGTGGAAAGAAAACTTTAAGAAGATTACTTTATTAAACTATAATTCAGAAGATTATCATAATAATATAACTAGTCACTCCTATCCATTTTTAAGCTTGACTGATATTGGTTTTGAAACGTCTTCAATAAAAATAACTCCTTTTGATATTTCCAATTCTTTAATAGATAATTACGAAGCAACGCGAAATTTTCCGGCGCTTAACAAAACATCTTACCTTGGAATACACCTTCGTTTTGGAGCAGTTTCCATTAGAAAAATGGTAGCCAAAGCCATTGAAAGTAATAATGAAACCTTTTTTAAGGAATTAATTTGGCGAGAGTTTTTTATGCAAATTCTTTGGCATTTCCCACAAACTGTTAATGCTAGTTTTCGTCCAAAATACGACAACATCATTTGGGATAACAACGAAGAATTATTTCAAAAATGGTGCGATGGTAAAACAGGGTATCCTTTTGTAGATGCGGGCATGCGTGAATTGAACACTACTGGGCACATGCACAACCGAGTACGAATGATAGTAGCAAGTTTTTTGTGCAAACACTTACTAATAGATTGGCGTTGGGGCGAAACGTATTTTGCTACAAAACTTTTAGATTATGAGCAGTCTAGCAATGTGGGCAATTGGCAATGGGCTGCCGGTAGCGGCGTTGATGCAGCACCATATTTTAGAATCTTCAATCCCACAGAACAAATTAAGAAGTTTGATAAAGACTTGGTCTACATCAAAAAATGGATACCCGAATTAGAAACTACAAACTATCCAAAACCTATAATAGACCACAAAGAAGCTCGAGAGCGTTGTTTGAAAGTATACAAAGTAGCTGTTGGATAAATTGTTTATATTGAATAATATACCTACCTTTACTACCAATCTAAAATCATTTTTTATGAAAAATATTGGAATAGGTATCGGAATAGTTGCTATTATGGTCTTAGTATCATGTGGCAAAAAAGAAGAAAAAACTACAGACGTAAGTACCACAAACGAAACAACAGTTCAAAAAACAGTAGTTGTTGATACGGTTGCAGCCAAACCAACTAAGCCAAGTGATGGCACTTCTGTAAAAGTCGGAAGCGATGGAGTTGAAGTTAAAAGTAAAACCGGAACAAATAGTACTTCAATAGAAGTAAAAAAATAATCTTAGCCAGCATAAAGCTGGCTTTTTTATTTAATCGTTTATATTTTTTATCTTCTCATAACACAATTCCTTAAAATCACGAATCACCATATCCGCAAGCGAGTAATCCTGCATTTTAGAATGAAAACTATCATAACCAATGCAATAGATACCAGCGGCTTTAGCAGCCACAATACCATTAGTGCTATCCTCAATCACAATACAATTTTCAATTGGCGTCTGCGATAAAAAAGCGGCATGCTGAAAAATAGCCGGATGTGGTTTTGACTTCGGAAAGTCTTCGCCCGAGACTATATGAGTAAAATACTCATGCAACCCAAAACGGTTAAAAATTCTATCAATCGTCACCATTGCCGACGAAGAAGCCAAAACCAATTGCATACCATTGGTGTACAAATCTTTAATCAAAACTTCCACACCATCCAACAAATACAAATCGTCTTTACTATCAAAAGCGTCATTAAACAAGTTGCGCTTAGTCGTTACCAAAGTTTCAACATCAGCTTCTAAGTTGAATTGCAGTTTCAGTCTTTCAAAAATATTCTTAGTCGAATTACCCGTAAACGAAGCATACATTTCGGGAGAAACATCAATATTAAGTTGCTTAAAATGTCGGTTATAAGCATAATGATGCACTGGTTCCGTGTCAACAATAACACCATCCATATCAAAAATTACCGTCTTAATCATTGTTTATTTGATATTGAAATAAGAAAATAGAATAACCATCCAAAAACTAAAGCAAAAATCGTTAATAAAAACCATTGCCCAGCATCTTTAACAATTCCTGAAGCTATTTGAATAGTTTTAGAATGAATATAGAAAAATACAAAAATGATTATTAATTTCAAAAATCGCATCAATCGTGTTGCTATAGTATAATTTTTTTGAGCATTTTCAGGTGTGATGGTTGTTGTATAGTTTAATTTGTGAGGATAATTGTTCAGTATCGTTAGCCCTATTGCAATAGCAGTAGAAATAAATGGTAATGTCAAAATAATCCAACTTTCACCATGACCATCTACTTTTCCTAAACCATTAAAATGTGTTGGAATAATTTCCGGTAAAGTAGTATAATTGAATAAAGTAAAACTCCAAAAGATTATAAGTAAAACCCAAGATATAAACTCAATTATTTTATCATAAGGTCTTAAACTAATTTTAATAATTGGTCTATTTTCGTAATTCATAATTTTATTTTTTAAGCAAAAATCGAATAACCGCTTCGGCCATATACAAACCAAAAAGCCCTGGCATATAACTATTAGTACCGTAAAAAGACCTTTTGTAATTAGTTCCATCAGTCATTTTCAAACTGCTAGCATCCTGTATTTCAGTAGAAAATACCACTTTAAGTTTATCAATTTTCATCTTTTTTAAACGCTTTCTGATAGTCTTCGCCAAATGACAATGCACCGTATTCTTTATATTTGCAACCTTAACCTTCGACGCATCCATCTTTCCTCCTGCACCCATACTCGAAATCACTTTAACGTGCTTTCTTTTGCAAGCAGCAATAAGATTCAGTTTTGGCGTAACACTATCAATACAATCCAAAACATAATCAAAATCAGGAGTTACAATCTCTATAGCCCGTTCAGGAGAAAGAAATTCTTCCACACGCGTTAAGTACAGCTCAGGATTAATATCCATCAATCTATCACCAACAACGTGAACCTTAGCCATACCCACTGTCGAATGCAAAGCAGGCAATTGCCTGTTAATATTAGTAATATCAACCGTATCCCCATCTACAATCGTTAAATTGCCTACTCCAGCACGAACCAAAAACTCTGCCGCAAACGATCCCACACCACCAAGTCCAACAATCAACACCTTTGCGTTTTTCAAATTATCCAACCCTTCAGCTTTAAATAAAAGTGCTGCTCTTTCTTGCCATTTTGCCATTATAAAGTACGAATTTTAAAGTCGTAAAAATACATAAAAATCAGGAATTTAAAATTATTACAATTGCATCATATCTCTTTAGAGAAAACATTGATTGTGCCTTTTGAAGCAAGGTAATGAGAAATCAATTTAGTCATAAAAAGTATAATTTAATGCTTGACCATTGTATTTTGCATAAAATATTTATATTAGCAAAAATAATTAATTTCAGAATGTAGAACTGATAAACAAACCTAAAACCTATCTAAAAATAATAGAGCATATAATATGAATAGATTACGAGAGCTTGATTTTTTAAGAGGAATTGCTATAATTTTAGTTTTATTAAGACATATTCCATTGTTTTCATTATTTCAAAACATGGGATGGATTGGTGTAGATTTATTTTTTGTGTTGAGTGGTTTTCTTGTATCCGGTTTATTGTTCAAAGAGTATATAAAATATGGAAATATTAAACCAAAATTATTTCTAATACGAAGAGGATATAAAATTTATCCTATATATTATTTATTTTATATTCCCTATTTATTGTTCATCTTATATAAAACCCATTTTGATTTAATAGGGTTCCTATCCGATATGACGTTTACCCAAAATTATATTCATGGCTGGGGCTACGCTTACGGTGCTAGTTGGTCTTTGGCAGTAGAAGAGCATTTTTATTTTGGTTTAACTCTTATGCTATGGCTAGTAATAAAATACAAAAAAATAAAGCTTGAAAAGATTTCAAACAAACAATTTTCAATCAATTCATTTGAAACATTACTAGTATTTATTATGTTTCTGAGCATATTATTGCGTTTAGTGTTTAATCTTTTATTTCCCGAAAAGTATGATGAAGTCAGATTATTTACTACAACACAATTTAGGATAGATTCGCTGTTAATGGGAGTACTAATTTCATATTTTTATTACTTCCGTTTAAAAGATCTTGCCACTATGTTTAATAAATATAAATACAAATTATTGGTAGTTTCAATACTAGGAATAGTATGGACACCTTTCATAGACCCAGTACCATCTATTTTTGTTAAAACAATTGGATTCACTATTCTTTATATTTCATTTGGAATTATATTAGTCTTTTTCTTAATGCAAAAAGATATAAATCAATTACTTAACAAATTTTTAACCCCAACACTGGTAAATAGTGTAAGTCGCATTGGATTTTGTTCCTATTCAATTTACATTATTCATTCGTTTGTTATTAAAATATGTTATCTGATAATTAAAAACCACCAAATTTTCAGTATGGTTACTAACAAATATTCTTTTTTCCTGCTAGCTTCAACATTAAGCATTTTAATAGGAATGTTTATGACGTACAAAATTGAAAAATATTTTTTAAAACTTAGAAATGTTTATTATC
>JAYVNT010000108.1:0-2281 GCA_043758285.1 Flavobacterium sp. | reverse complement strand
CGCTCAATATCGAGGTGTTGTGTGGCTTTATAAATTCTGCGATTTCTACTTTTTTGTCAATGAGGAGCATTGTTTCGGTGTGTAAAATTCGGATTAATTTTAGGAAATGAAACCCAACTCAGAAGCAATTGAACACAGATACTTATATGTATTGAAATGTAACATAAATAGGCATAAATAGGCATAAATGATTTATTACTATTCAAGTTACAATTTTAAGAAATAGTTTAATTAAAGTTTTAGGAGCTAAATTTTAATGTGGATTTAGTTAACATGCTATTCTAATTTTAAAATACTTATAGGTTTTATCCCTTTTTGAGCTAATTGCCTATTGTACTTAGTATCCAAAAGCTGTCCTCTTTTACTGGCATTAATCCAATAATATTTTTTGGACTCAATCGCATTAAGTTCTGGCGCACTACTCTTAAGCCACTCTTGTAACCAATCAAATTTTTTTATAACAACTTTTGTCTCGGAATCTTTTAATTGGTGGGGTTCAATAAAATAAAGTGTATTTTCATAACCAAAAACATAATCCCATCTGTTACTATTCGGATATTTAGCTTTAGTACATTTATCTATATCAACGCTGCCATGCAGTTGACGTGCTTGTTTATTTGTAACACTAACCAAATCTTTATATGCGGTTCCAAGTGCCGTCAAACCTTTCTTATAACAATCTTTTATGTCCAGAGTCTTTTCTACTTTTTCCTTAAAGTCCATTGCAAGAGTCAGTATTAAAAAATTTAAGGGATATTATCATATACTTTTGATACAAAATCAGTTAACCCACCCCAATCGGCAATGTCGTTATCCTCATCGGAAGCATCGAGAGTCGAAATGTCTTTAACATTTACCAAACCGTTTAGGTCACCCCTTGAAAAATAAAAACATTTAATTATTTTTTGGGTCAAACTATCAAATATTGGGTTTGTTTGAGGACCTTTATCTACGCTAAACAAGTTTGAAAAAATTTCTCTGAGCTTTTTATCTGGTAGTTTACGGTCTAATAAAACTCGAACAGCCCAAGCATATTGTAGAAAAATAGGAGAATGAGTTGATACAATCACACGATATCCTCGATGAACTAAATCAACAATTTGCAATAGAACAGACAATATAGCTTTAGGATGAAGACCCATCTCAGGTTCTTCCAAAATAACAAATTTGAAATCATCTTTTCGAGAAACTCTACTCGAAGGACATAAATAATAAAAACTAAGCAATAATGGAAGAAATTCTTTTTGCCCTGCGCTCCAGGTTATAAATGGGACATTCATATCTTTAGTGCTCATTTTGAACTTTCTCTGTCCAAGTGATTCATCAATAATAATTTTTGCACCATGAAAAATACTGTCATCAAAAGACTGACGTAGAGGTTCTTTTAAGTTTTGAGGTGAAGGGAAAACCTCCTTTTTATCAAGTATCAGTTTTTGAAACTGCATCCTTAAAACTTCGCTAAAATAGCGAAGAACATAAGGTGTTGTACCATCAAATTCTGTAAAAGTTTTTGGACGACCGTCAGATACACTAAGAATTCTTTGTGCAGGTATATAGAATAATTGTTCTAAATCGGTCTCTGTTTTACTTTTTCTTCCTTGCTTCGCTATGAGATCATCTTTAGTAAATTTTTTGCCATCAAGATTGACTAAACTATCAGATTGCCAAATTTTAGACATTCCTTCACCAAAGAATTGATCTAAGCTAAGTTCAGTATTTTTTCCCCAAACAAAATTAAACTGCTCTAATGTTTTCCTTATGTGATTCTTATCAATTAACAGTTTTAGAAGTTGCAATACTATACTTTTTCCAGTGGCTTGAGGGCCGACAAAAAAAGTTAAATCACCAAAATCAATTTTTGCTTCTTCAATGGGACCAAAATTTTTAATTAATAATTTCTCCATTAATAATTTTTGTATTGTAAATCTACAAACTATTTAATAATCCGACTCAACTACCAACACTTTTAGAAAATTATAAAAAGTAGGAGTTAGCTTCACTTAGTCTCAAGTTTGAACTGCTAAAAACGAATTTAAGATGCTTAATTTAGTAACAACCATTGGCGAAGTTAAAGATTTTTTCCCGAACCGCCACTATTTGGAGCAAAAGTCTTTTTTATTGTTAACCGCACAAATCATCGGACTCCAAGAACATTCCCTAATCATAATATTAAATCTCCCAATTTTTTTGCGGTATAATTCCAATTTTTTATTTACATCAAAATCCAAACTCCTTTCTATTTCGTAAACCATCACAAATATGTATAGTTATAAAATTGCAA
>JAYVNT010000107.1:0-2283 GCA_043758285.1 Flavobacterium sp. | reverse complement strand
TTCGGCAAACTATTGGCTGGTTCGGGCTTTTGCTTCCTTTTGCTTTAATTATTGGAGCTTGTCTGTTTGGTAGTTGCCACCGTATTCAGCCTACCATTAGCCACTATTATTATACTAATGTGCGAGAGGTATTTGTAGCAGTACTGTGTTGTGTAGGGTTATTTTTGATTGCCTACAAAGGATATAGCCGATTAGACAATATTGCCTCAAACATAGCAGGTACTGCTGTTATTGTTGTTGCTATGTTTCCTACCAACTTTATGTGTCATATTGATTGTCAAAAATGCGTAGGAGCTATTTTCGATATAGAGTACCATAATACAATTCATTTTATAGCAGCTACTATATTTTTTGCTGTGTTGGCGTTTATTTCTATTTTTCTCTTTACCAAAACAGGTAGTGGTGCTACGCCTTCACCTAAGAAAATTATCAGAAATCGTATTTTCAAAATCTGTGGTTATGGTATCATCATCTGTCTTCTTGTTATTACTTATTACGATTTTATATTTGTACAGGAAGGTAAAGAAGATAATAGCTTTGTATTAGTTTTTGAATCCTTTATGCTATTCTTTTTTGGCACATCGTGGTTAGTAAAAGGCGAAATGTTTTGGGGTGACTGATTTTTCCTCTGTTATTGGTGCTTTTTCCACCAACAACACGCTTAATCATGTAGAACTTAATCATGTAGAAGTAGCAGTAAAATCCATTACCCAAATTGGAAAATAAATCATTTATTTTTAGCAGAAATTTGTGTATAATCTAAAAATTCACCCCTAAACCAACCCAATCCCATGCCAACCAATAATATCTCCGTTTTTTTAGATGTCGCTTTGTCGCTGACTTTCTTTTATTTTGTTACCAGTATGTTTGTTTCAGGTATTGTTGAGTTTATCAATACTGCGTTCGAGAATAGGTCTTATTTTTTGTGGTATGCTCTCAAAAAATTGCAATCATATAACCCTGTCCAAAGTTGGTTTAGCTATCAAATGGCTGAAATTAAAGGTTTTTTCACCAATCTTTTCAAGAAAGTGGATGTTCAAAAAAATAATTATAGCGGCTGGCTTGACGACTTCCAGAAACATCCAATGATTAAAAACTTAGAATGTGATAAAGGAAAATGGCGTAGTACGGCGGTATCATATATCTCGTCCGATACATTTGTGCGGGTTGTGAGGGATATGTTGAATAACAAATTGGGTGAAACGACAATTTCCACAGACGAAAAAAAGAAGATAGATATTATAGATGAAAAAGGGAAGTTAGATGAACTAAAAACGCTCATTGAAGCATTTGACAAAGGTGATTTCAAAGACATTCTGAAAACCATTTCCAGTCAGTCTTCGAGTGTTAAGGATTTTGAAGATAAATTAGCCAACTGGTATAACCAATACATGGATTATGTTTCGGGTTGGTTCAAACGTCATACACGATTTTGGGGGATGGGGATTTCCTTTATCGTAGTAGTTTGCTTGAATTTGAATACCATTGTAATCACCAAACAGCTTTCAAGCGATAAAACCTTGCGAGATAGTATTATTGCAATGGCTGAAAAAACTGTAAAAAGTGTAGGGGATTCTACTGAAAAAGATTCACTTTCAGCACCAAAGTTTTTTAAGGATGATAGTACGTTTAGAAAATATTTAACACTAAATTATCCAAATTTAGTCGATACACCATCTAAGAATAAGAAAGATACAACAATAAATACACGCACTGGCGTTTCTAAAATTCAATATCAAGAAGCAGTAGCCAAATATTTAGAAAGTAATATTCAAGGATTGGGATTAAAAATGGGCTACACATTTAAGGAAGAAACTTGTTGCAAGAAATTTTGTGAGGCTTTTACTCAAAATAATACCACTTTTTGGACAACATTACTTGGTTGGTTGCTTACTACGGCGGCACTCTCTTTCGGCGCTCCTTTTTGGTTCGATATATTAGTCAAATTGGTTAATGTCCGAAATGTCATGAAAAAACCTGATGGCAAATCAAATTAAGAATGTGCATTCAACAACCTCCTCAAATAATTAATCTGCCCCAAATGATAATTCAAATGTCCGTAAAGGTGGAGGAGGAACGTGACAGTTTTCATTTCGTAGCCTAATACGTTTTCGGGGTAAATGGCTTCCATTTGCTCATTGCTTAGGTTTTGTAATACGTTTATTACCACGGTTTTTGCTTGTTCAATGGCTTGTAGTATTTCTGCTTTGGGGATGTTTTTTGAGGCAAATTCGGCTTCACGGTTACGTATGTAGCCTGTGTTGCCTAAGTTTTTACCAAAAT
>JAYVNT010000106.1:0-2284 GCA_043758285.1 Flavobacterium sp. | reverse complement strand
AATTTTACACATTCAAGTTTAAACGCATAATCATATTTTACTTTTCTTTCCATAAAAATACCCCCAAATAGTGTCTAACTTTTTGGGGGCAGTCTATTCGATCGGGATTTTTTTTACTTTAAAATAAACTTTCCAAGTCTAAAACTAACTCTCAACATCTTCCAAATTTGAAATTAGGTTATTCAGATTATGTTTAAAAAAACTAATTAAAATTAGTTCATTTTAAATTATAAATGGAATTAGAATCCTTTCAAAATTGACATATTAAGTATCATTGGACTAACGTTTAAAATATATTGAGTCCGAAAAGATATTAAAAGCAAAATTTAAAATAAGTTAAGATACTTTTCAAAGTGATAATTAACACCAGCTATAACTTGTAAGAGGGGGTGTGATTGAAACTAAATTTTCCCCTTTTTTGAATAGAAAAAAACTTTTTAAATAATCCCCAAAAAAAATATCTGACCCATAATTCTTTAAAAGGATTCATCAGTATTTAAATAATAACCATCTGATTTATGTCCTTTGGCGAAATTTAAAATGATATTGGCTTTAGTAGCTTTATCTAATAATACTCTTAGTCCTACTCCGAATGCGGGCTCAACAGTATGGAAAATGGGTAATCTGCCTTGGTCACTTACTGTTACTATACTTGAAAAAACGGTTCCGCTAATTAATTCACTGCATAAAATGGGGAAACGGTATTCTGTTTCAAAATACATTAAATTATTGCCTCTAAACAAGCCCTGGGTATATCCTTTTCCTATTCGGCTTCGTTGATCCCATCCAATAGCGGGAAGATTTAAATAGGGTAAAATACCATTGGTCACATACTGTCCGTACAACCAAAAAGCTAGTACATGCTGTTGGCTAGATTTACTTAAAGATATAAAATGACGAAATTCTGTAAGCAAAACAGCACTTTGCATTTGTATCTTGTTTATGGATGGGTTTACTCGAAAGTTAAAATTGATGTAGGTGGCCATTGTTTGCATTTATTGGATTGTTTCTTGAATCGTAAACGGTATTTAAACTAGCACCCAAAACGGAATACAGGTGTGTGTCGAAGTTGTTATTGATGCTATAATTAAAGTGATAAGTTGTAATGCCATTATTTAAATCTAAATTTTTGTCGTTGATTTTAGAATACCCATCAAAATGGATTCCGCCACCTAAATAAAGATTGGGTTTAATTTTAAAAGAAACTATTTGATGTAACCTGAGGTAATTATAGTTCATCGGTTGTTCTATTTGTTTCAAATCAAAATTATCACCGTTGTTGCCAACAGGGATAATATCGGAACCTAGTCCATAATTTGATTGTGTGAAAATATAGTATCTATAATCGCCGTTGAGCAAAATGGAATTGTTTTTTAGATACACATTATTAACAACATCAATCAATAATTGCTTTTTTTGTGAATACTTAACAATCGCGTATATCTCAGAAAATCGTTCGTTTTTATTATTTCCTTTAAATATATATTGTGATATTGCGCCATAACTAAACCCTGTAGCTGGTTGGAAACCCAGATAGGGTAATACAAAAAAAAAGTGCTTCTTTTTTAAATCACTTATGATAGTGCTTTCTGATTTAAAAAGATCGGGTAGTGATTTTAATTCGCATTTTTTTTGGCCATAAAGAGTAGTATTTGTCGTGGTAAATAAGAACAACAACACTATTATCTTCAAAATAGTTTTTATACAATTTATGTTATTTTTAGTCAAAGTAGTTTTATGAAGATTTATTTTTTGATAATTATCCGAATGTTTGACCAAAATTATTTTATTTTTTTATGAGTTGGGGCTTTTTACTATCATCTTCTTTTTGTCTTTTACTTTTCATTATTTGTTGGTCCTCAGCTTCGTCAAGCGAATGTGAAATATGCAGGGATTCTTCCTTTTTAGACAAGGCACTAATTTTGCGGTAATATTTCTGGACTATTTTCATTTCATCTTCAGTCATGTTTTCAATATCAACCAAACTATTACTAGATAATTCGCTTGAAGCCACGAGTTCATTAAGTTTTAGCTGAATTGCCAGTGAATCCTTGTTCTGCGCTTTTTGGATAAGGAATACCATAAGAAAAGTAATAATAGTAGTACCTGTATTAATAACGAGCTGCCAAGTTTGGGAATAATTAAAAAAAGGTCCAGTAACTGCCCAAACCACTACAATCAAAAATGCAATTACAAATGCCATTGTTGAACCTGTAGCTTTGCATACTGCAGAGGAAAACTTTTCAAATCCGCTGTTTTTCTTTTTGGTAGTTTGTGTATTTTT
>JAYVNT010000105.1:0-7250 GCA_043758285.1 Flavobacterium sp. | reverse complement strand
TAAAGTCTAATTTAAACAAAATGAGCCCGATAAAATATCGAGCTCATTATTATCAAAATTAATTATAAATTTGTCCAAACTTTTGGGTGCAGTCTATTCATGAATCGGGGTTTTCTTTAACTAAAAAAGTGAGTACTCTCTTTAAAAGAAATCAATACCTTGTAAAACCACGTTTCATCAACTTCCATAATCAGAATTAATAAAAAAGTGTAACTTTGGTTTTTGAACTGATAAAAAAAAATGAAAGATGAAATACAACGTATCATTTCAGGAGAGAGCCAAGTTAAGCACGGCACTTTTATCCAAACAATCCTTAATTACCTTATCCCAAGCCAAGCAACAAGTGTTGTGGCTAAAGACGATAAGTACTTCAAAGAACAAGAAACAAAGAGACTTAAAGAATTTATAGAAGAGCATCATCTATTTATTACTTCAATAAATATAGAAAACTACATTTCTCAAGGAGCAGAACAAAAAGTTTATTTAAAAGATGGCGCAACAGTCCTCAAGCTAAATGATAGTATTTATTATACCTCATGGCTGGATTATTTTCACAATTTGCTGCTTAATAATTTCTTTTTTCCAGATACTGCTTATCAATTAATTGGGTTTTTTGAGGATGACACAACCCTATATGCTGTGGTAGAACAGCCCTTTGTCATGGCAACCGAAAAAACGGATTTGGAATTAGTTAAACAATTTATGTTGGCGAATGGATTTAAAAATACGCGAAACAACGATTATTACAATATAGAACTGGGACTAATTTTAGAAGATTTACATGATGAAAATGTGCTTACTCAAAACGGTGTTTTATATTTCATAGATACAGTGTTTTATATACAATAATCATAAAATTGATTAATTTTGAAAAACAAAACCCCGATTCAAATTCATGAATCGGGGTTTCTTTTAACTACAAAAAATATTATCTTCTATCGTCTCTTCTTTCAGGACGTGGGCCACGATCTTCTCTCGCAGGAGCATTTTCATCTCTCGGAGGTCTTGGCAACAGTGCTTTTTTCGACACTTTTTCTTTTCTTGTTTTTGGATCCATACCAAGGTATTTCACTAAAAACACATCGCCCATTTTCACCACATCAGAAACGTTTTCTGTTCGTTCCCAAGCCAATTCAGATACGTGCAATAAAACTTCGTTTCCTGGCGCATCAATATATTCTACAACCGCACCAAAATCCAACATTTTGATTACTTTCACTTCATAAGACTCATTCATTTGTGGTTTGAAAATGATAGAATCAATTTTCGCCAACACTTTTGCAATGCCATCCGGATCAGTTCCAAGAATTTCAACAACACCTTGTTCGTCAACCTCGTTAATAACGATTGTACAACCGGTAGCTTTCTGCAATTCTTGAATCACTTTTCCACCAGGTCCAATCAAAGCACCGATAAAGGCACCCGGAATAGTTCTCATAATAATTTTCGGAGAATGATCTTTAACTTCAGCTCTTGGTTGCGCCAAAGTTTCCGTTAATTTCCCTAAGATATGCAAACGTCCATCACGAGCTTGAGCCAACGCTTGCTCCATGATTTCATATTTCAATCCGTCAATTTTGATGTCCATTTGACATGCTGTAATACCTTCTGAAGTTCCAGTTACCTTGAAATCCATATCGCCCAAATGATCTTCATCACCTAAGATATCTGAAAGAACCGCGAAACGATCGCCATCAGTAATCAATCCCATTGCAATTCCAGAAACCGGACGAATCATTTGAACTCCAGCATCCATTAATGCTAATGTACCCGCACAAACTGTCGCCATTGAAGACGAACCGTTTGATTCCAAAACTTCAGAAACAACTCTGATGGTATAAGGATTTTCAGCCGGAATCATGTTTTTTAGTGCCCTTTGTGCCAAGTTTCCGTGACCAACTTCTCTTCTTGAAGTTCCTCTTAACGGACGAGCTTCTCCTGTTGAAAAGGGTGGGAAATTATAGTGTAAATAGAATTTTTCTTCTCCTTGTTCCGATGGCGAATCAATTTGGTTGGCTTCTCTAGATGTTCCTAAAGTTGCTGTTGCCAATGCCTGAGTTTCTCCACGTGTAAATAATGCCGAACCGTGAACCGATGGTAAATAATCTACTTCACACCAGATTGGTCTGATTTCAGTAGTTTTTCTTCCGTCTAAACGAGTTCCTAAATCCAAAGTCACATTACGAACCGCTTCTTTGTTGACTTTGTAGAAATATTTCCCAACTAAATCGCCGTTTTCAGCCATTTCTTCTTCGGTAAACAAAGCTTTTACTTCTTCTTTCACAGCATCAAATGCAGCCGAACGTTCTTTTTTAGCTGAACCTTTGCTTGCAATTGCGTAAATTTTATCATAAGCATAAGCTTTCACTTTAGCATGAATAGTTTCGTCTGTTCTGTCCTGATCGTAAGTACGAACTTCTTTTTTACCAAAGGCAGCTACCAATCTTTCCTGTGCAGCAATTTGGTTTTTGATGTGTTCGTGAGCAAATTTAATTGCCTCAATCATTTCTTCTTCTGAAATCTCTTTCATTTCACCTTCTACCATCGCGATAGAATCTGTTGAAGCACCAATCATCATGTCAATATCAGACAATTCTAATTGCGCACGAGATGGATTAATGATGAATTTACCATCAATTCTTCCCACTCTAGCTTCAGAAATCAACGTTTCAAACGGAATGTCAGATAATGCAAGTGCTGCCGAAGCTGCTAATCCTGCTAATGCATCTGGCATTACATCCTCATCATGCGACATCAACTGAATCATAACCTGAACTTCTGCATGGTAATCACTTGGGAAAAGCGGACGCAATACACGGTCAACTAATCTCATTGTTAGCACTTCATTGTCACTTGGACGCGCTTCTCTTTTGAAGAAACCTCCGGGAAAACGTCCTGCTGCAGCAAATTTTTCACGATAATCTACCGTTAACGGTAAAAAATCAATGCCTGCAGTTGCTTTTCTTGCGGATACAACTGTTCCTAAAATAACAGTTTTACCAATTCTTACTACTACAGATCCGTCAGCTTGTTTAGCCAAACGACCTGTCTCGATTGTGATGCTTCTTCCATCACCTAAATCGATTTTTTCTACAAATAATTGTGGAATCATAAATTTTTCCTTGTTTTAAATTTTACATTGGTTTCCGCCTGTCGACAGATTAGTTGTGTTGTTGTAGTTGTTGTAACCCAATGAAAAACCGAAACTTTTCTTCTTTTTATGCTAAAAAAAAGAGGCGCGTGGGCACCTCTTTATATTGATTATTTTCTAATATTCAATTCTTTGATAATCTCACGGTATCTGTTAATCTCTGTTTTCTTCAAATAGTCAAGAAGACTTCTTCTTTTACCTACCAAAAGGACTAACGAACGTTCAGTGTTGTAATCGTGACGATTTTTTTTCAAATGCTCTGTCAAATGAGAGATTCTAAATGTAAACAACGCAATCTGAGATTCTGATTTACCTGTGTTTTCTGCTTTTCCTCCGTGTTTAGCGAAGATTTCCGCCTTTACTTCTTTAGTTAAGTACATGCTAATATTATTTAAATGATTATTATGTATGAATTGAGGTTTTCTCAATTCGTGTGCAAAGATAATCTTCTTTTTTGATTAGGCAAGTAAATAAATTTTTAATTAAGATGTCATTGCGCATTAAATCTTACTTTATTAAACTAGTTTAATTTGATTATCAAATAATTAATTTTTTGCTTTCAAACTTTAAATTAAAAATAAAAACTTATATTTGATTTTAATTTTTTTAATTAATTTAAAATCTATAAAATATGAAAAAAATCTACACACTTTTTTTGTTTATTGGATTAGTTACAAGTGCCTCCGCACAAATACTACAACGCAATGAGAATTGGCCCAATCCAGGTTGGTCTGTAAGCGGTTCTTATACACCCGCCGCACTTGTTTATAACCCAAGTGTAAATGATAAATTTAAGTATGATACTTCACTTGTAGTTCCAACTGGGGGAAGTTCTTTGTTTTACATTTCATCACCATTTTTCAGTTTACAATCTGCATATAGCGGTGGTGAAAAAGCATTTAAAATCAATTTTAATATATCATTTCAAACCTTTGCAAATTCTGTGCTTTTTATACAATATTGGAATGCAGATACAAACAGCTGGGTAACATTTGACGGCGCTGGTACCCAATTAATAGGTGACTATACTACTTGTTCAAATCTTCCGGCAACTATTCTTTTCGATTTTTCCAACTTTACGCCAAATCAATTACAAAATTTTCGTTACCAGTTTGGAATAAATGATACCGGAAATCAAATTTCAGGAGTGTGTATGAACTCATTGGTTTTAACTTCGTTTGCAGTCTTGCCTCCTAGTAGCTTAAATGCCACAAATATAACTAATACAAGTGCTGATCTTAATTGGGTTGGTAACAACGGGTTCGGAACCGATACTTCTTATGAAGTGGAATACGGAATTCAAGGCTTTACATTGGGAACTGGGACTCATTATCAACATGTTTCACCACCTTTATACTATTAACGGACTTTCACCAGGTACAAATTATTCTTTTTATGTGAGAGAGAACGTAAATGATCAAAGTAGTATATACACGAGTTACTCAGGACCACAACTTTTTACAACCTCTACTCTTGGAAATGCAGAATTTACATTAAATGACTTAAAAATCTATCCGAATCCAACAACAAATAATATTTGGCTTGATTCAGAAAAGGATATAAACGAAATTAAAGTTTTAAACCTTTCAGGTCAGGAATTGATGGATTTGAAACCTCAAAAATCTCATTTTGATATAGATTTATCAGATTTGGCTTCCGGATTGTATTTTATTAAAATAAGTACGGATAAGGGTTGTGGGAGTTATAAAATCATCAAAAACTAACACACCCCCGCCTTCTATTATAAAAAGCTGCCTAATTTAGGCAGTTTTTTTGCTTTATGGTATCTTAAAATAATTTTCCAACTTCCTGATTTACAAATTCTAAAAACCTTTCATCAGCTTCTGTAAACGGATTGATAACATGACTATCTATATCTATTTGCCCAATATTAATTCCATTTACGAATAATGGAACAACAATTTCTGACTTAACTGTAAAGCTACAAGCAATATAATTATCTTGTGCAGCAACATCAGGAACAACAAAGTTTGTATTAGATTCCGCAACTTGCCCACAAATTCCTTTTCCGAATGGAATTACGGTGTGGTCTGTTTCAGCACCAACGTATGGTCCAAGATGTAACGTTTTGTTTTCGTGATTGGCAAAATAAAATCCAACCCAATTGTAATATTCTACATTGTCAGATAAGAACTGACATAGATTTTTCAGTTTCTCATTTCTTTCAGAATTTGCTTCGGTAAGGATAGAAATTACTAGTGGTTTTAGGATTTCAAAATTCATTTTCTTAATTTTTATGCAAATGTAGCCATTGAACTTTTTTTATTTTATATAAATTTGTTAAAAATTATCTTTTGAAAAATCTGCTGCTGCAATACAAACCTTTCTTGCTCTTTCTTGGAAAATTTATAGTCAGTTATTTGGTTTTAACCTTCATCTATCAGTCGTATCTGAATCGGTTTGACGAAAAAAACGCAGAAGTCGATTCTTTCACGCAATTAGTCGCCGAACAGTCTGCAACAGTTTTATCTTGGTTTGATTCGAAATCGTATGCAATGCCGCATTTGACAGAACCAACGGTAAAATTATTTTACAAAGGCAAATACATTTCTCGGATTATTGAAGGTTGCAATGCTTTGAGCGTGATAATCTTGTTCATTTCATTTGTAATTGCGTTTACCGGAAAATTTAAAAAAACGATTCTGTTTATTGCTTTTGGGACTGTTTTGATTCATGTTCTGAATATTGGCCGAATTGCACTTTTGTGTGTTGCACTTTACAATCTTCCAGAGTATGAACATTTGTTACATGGTGTGATTTTTCCGTTAGTGATTTATGGCGTTGTGTTTTTGTTATGGGTTATTTGGGTTAATAAATATTCGTTGTATGCTACAGAAATTAATAAGAAATAAAGAGAAAATAGGTTGGTCGTTGTTTCTGATTTTGCTTTTAGTTTTGATAAGAGCATTCGAAGAAACACTATTCTACGATCCTTTTTTGAATTATTTCAAAGATGAATATGCTCATTTAGCTTTTCCTCAAATCAATATTTTTAAATTATTTTTCAGCATAGGAGTAAGGTTTTATCTCAATTCAGGGATTTCTTTATTGCTGTTGTATGTCATTTTTAAAGATAAGCAAATTGTAAAATTCTCAGCGTTGCTTTATATGGTTTTCGGGTCAATACTCATGATTAGCTTCATTTTTGTCTTGACATTTTTTGCCGAAGAAAGCAAAATGACATTATTTTACATCAGACGGTTTTTGATTCAACCGATTTTTATTTTGCTTTTCATTCCTGGATTTTATTATCAGAAACAAATTAAAAAATAATAAAACTTTAAGAAAGTAAGTCTTTCTTTTTGATAACTTTGCTTCATGTTTTTTAAAAGGCAGATAAGCATACTTTTAACTTTTTTCCTATTGGTTTCCAATTTAGGATTAGCGTTCAATGTGCATTATTGTGATGATGAAATTGCTTCTATAACATTAAGTACTGTTCAATCAGTTCAAAAAGCTGAGAAAGATTGTTGCGGAATTGTTGAAAAAGATTCCAAATGCTGCAAAAACAAAATCATTAAAGCCGAAATCAAATCGGACCAGCTTATTGTCAAATTGTTGTCTTTCGACGCTGATTTTCTTCCCGTAACTTATGATTGGAAACCAGCAGTTTTCGCTTCAAGAATTCACTTCAAAAAAAGAGATAATCTTACTTACTATTTCGATGCACACGCGCCGCCATTATATCTCTTGTACAGCCAATATACCTTTTACGCCTGATTTTAGTATTCGATAAGTGCTCACTCAACCACGAATATTAAAATTTAAAAAAAATGAAAAACATAATGTTGTTCCTTGCATTGTTGGTTACTGCCGTTACTTTTTCACAAGAAGAAATCAGAAAAGATACTCTGAAAACAGTCAAAGTTCAAGCCAATAAGAGAGGGCTTAAAAAATCACTTTCTGGCACAGTCAATACAACGTTGGTAACCGGAAAAGAATTGCTCAAAGCGGCTTGTTGTAATCTGGCCGAAAGTTTTGAAACCAATCCATCAATCGATGTCAGTTTTTCGGATGCGCTGACCGGAACCAAACAAATAAAAATGTTGGGTTTGACAAGTCCGTATATCATGATTAC
>JAYVNT010000104.1:0-2292 GCA_043758285.1 Flavobacterium sp. | reverse complement strand
TGAAGTGCAGAGCTATCACTGCCAAAAGCCGTGAATAATTCAGAAAAGTACTCTGAACTCTACCCGAAATAGAAAGATTTACTTTTAACTTTTGGATTTGTTCGGAGAATCCAATAACTTCATTACTCGCTTGAACAAGGAGTGTATGCTGACCAATTTGGTCGGCAGGTTTTTTTTGTCATGGCGTTGTGATTGTTTAGTTTGAAATGATAAATGTATGAATTATTTATCACAAATGTTTGGTAATCAGGTGTTTGAATTACGAGAAGCTACCGCAGGTTTTGTTCAACATTGGGTTTTATGCAAGTTGGGCTCGACAATGTAACATCAGCTAATTGCAAATCCCAGCTTAAGTTCCAGTTAACGAATATCTATCAGCTTTTGTACATAACTTCAACAATATATTTCAATCAGCAGCGGTTATGGGCAGACGGAATACTAATTCCCAACCTGCATAAAGCCCTGTTCGTTGGCGGCTATGCTAATGGACAGCCTAACCAAAGTCAGATACAATTCCATAAAAGTATAATTTTGAGACTTTTTCTCATTTATTTGAAATAAAATTCTTTTTCAATCATTTTTTATTATATTTTTGCGGAGTTATCTCAATAAATAATTATAAAATGTTGATACAATTTACAGTTGGGAATTTTCTTTCTTTTAATCAGAGGAGAACTTTAAGCCTTGAAGCAAAAGGCATTTCAGAACTTAAAACGAATATAATTACTTTTAATGGAGACAAAATACTTCGTTCATCTGTAATTTATGGAGCTAATTCAAGTGGAAAAAGCAACTTGATTAAAGCATTGGAGAGAATGAGAGAGGTGGTATTAAATTCTGTACGCCTAAACGATTCCGAAGAATTGAATTATAGCCCTTTCTTATTGTCAACGGAAAGTGAAAATCAACCTACTTTTTTTGAAATTGTTTTTTGGCAGGATTCATCAAAATATAGGTATGGCTTTGAATACAACCTAAATGAAATCATCAATGAATGGCTTTTTATTGGCAAATCCGAAAAAACAGAAAAACCACTATTCATAAGAACTTCTGATGGGATTGGTATAACAGAAAAATTTAGTGAAGGCAATGGAAATGAATCTAAAACAAATAACAATAGACTCTTTATTTCACTTGTGGCTCAATTAGGAGGTAGCATCTCTAAAAAAATAGTTGAGTATTTTAATGGATATAATGTTTTATCTGGGCTTGAACATAATGATTACATAGGTTTTACAATGAGAATGCTTCATAAAAACTTGAATGGTCGTGATGAATCTTTAGAATTGTTTCAAAAATTAAAGTTGGGTTTTAAAGAAATTAGGGCAATTGAATTAGACTTTAATCCATTAGAAATACCTGATAATATTCCTGAAAAACTTAAAACTAAACTCATTAAAGATTTAACAGGGAAAAAAGGAGTTAGCTTAAAAACAATTCATAATAAATTTGTGGAAAAAGGAAATATCGTGGATTTTGTTGTGCTTGACAAAGAGGGAAACGAATCAGAAGGAACAAACAAAATAATAGATTTGTCAGGTCCTATATTTGATACTCTAAAACTCGGCAAAGCATTAATTATTGACGAGTTAGATGCTAAATTACATCCATTAATTACGATGCGTATTGTTGAACTTTTTAATAATTCTGAATCAAATCCCAATAATGCTCAATTGATTTTTGCAACGCACGACACAAATTTACTGGGTGAAGAGTTATTTAGGAGAGACCAAGTTTGGTTTACAGAAAAAGATGAATTCGAGCAAACAGATTTATATTCTCTATATGATTTCAATCTACCTGATGGCTCTAAGGTTAGAAACGATTCTAATATTGAGAGAAACTACATTAGAGGTAGATATGGTGCTATTCCATTCATAACAAACTAATTTTGGGACTATGGCACGAACTATAAAAATTGATAATGCTTTACAAAAACGTTTTTCCCAAAAACAAGGAGAAAGAAATAAGTCAAGAGAACTCATTACTTATTTTTTGATTGTATGTGAGGGAGAAGAAACAGAACCAAATTATTTTAAATGTTTTCCGAAACAAGTTGGTAAAGTTATTTATGATGTTTCGTTTGATGGTGGAGGTATCAGCACTCTAAAAGTTGTTGAAGAAGCAATTAAATTACGGAATAAATCAAAACAAAAATATGATAGAGTATGGGCTGTTTTTGATAGAGATAGTTTTAAAGCAAATTCATTTAATAGTGCCATTTTGAAGGCGGGAGCAAATAATATTAAATGTGCTTGGAGTAATGAAGCTTTTGAACTTTGGTATTTATTG
>JAYVNT010000103.1:0-2294 GCA_043758285.1 Flavobacterium sp. | reverse complement strand
GGGCTTGGCGAAGGTGGGGAAATAGAATTCCGTCCGCCCGGAACCGCTGCTGATTGAAAAACTGATGATTAAGATAACAACAAAAAGCCAAATAGCATTCCGTCAAGCTGGAACAAAAGCCCAATAGAATTACAAAAAGTTGATTGTTATTCCGTCCGCCCCACTTTTGCCAAACCCCTTGTTGTACGCCGTTTTAGTCGGTCTCCTCGTCAAGCTCTTCTGTCTCGGTATAGTTAAATTCAACTTTGCTTTGAGTAATAATTTCGTTGAGAATATTATTTAAGTAGCCCAACTTAATTGTGTCGCTGAACCGTTGATTTAGCATTGGAATATTGATTACTTCTTCAATGCAAGCCATATACTTGTCAACGATTGCAGTTACCAAATATATTTTGCTTGCGTTTGCTTTTATTTTGCTCAAAAGGTCTTCAATATCTTCGTCTGATTTGATAACGAACGTTATCGGAAACTTTTGAATTTTGTCTATGTCAAGAAAGTACTTTTTGAAATCAAGGGTTTCGGTTACTTGGAAGAAACGACCCAACGGCTGCATAACAAAATCAATTCCTCCGTCATTTGCATTTGTTCTTCCTGTCTTGAAGAGTTTTAAATTGTCCTTGGTTAATTTATCAATTTCGTAGCCCCAAAATATATGCTGGTCGTGATAGTAGAATTTCAAAATTGAATAGCTTACAATTTCAAAAAGTCTGGCATCAACATTTGGAGCAAGTAAGCCACTGATAAATTCAATAACCTGTTCTGGTTTTGAACTTTCAATTTCTTGCATTTCTTCGCAAGCCTTTATGAAGCGTTGAAAAGCATCTTGTTTTGTCTTGCTGTATTCGTCTATAATTTCAATGATTACCGATGCCAAATTATACTCTGCCTTACCAACTTTGATTTTGAGTAAATTTTCATTTATCCAATATCTGTTCGTTTCAAGATTTCTTAAAATGGGTATAATCTCTGAACTTGGAAAGTATTTTTGAAATTCAGAATTCATACGATTGTTCAAGGCGTGGTTCTGCACTTTGTTGCCAAATGGCAGTTCTCTTTGTCTTGTAAATAGTTTTACAAATGCAGCACCTTCGTATTTTGCATATCCGCTTTTCTTGTCAAAGCCTTGAGCAATATAATCTTCAAGAATAACGTAGATGGCATAAAGATTGGCGAAACTTGAACGGGCTTTTGAACCTTTGTTTGCTGAACGTGTCTTTAAATTAATGTACTGAATTATGTTACTGTTCTTAAATATTTCATCTGCATCTTTTCCAAACTTGCTGTCTAAAATTGATTTTATGTTAGCCGTGAATGTATGTTCCATTAGGTTCAAATAAGGTTTGTTGATTGATGCTGGCGATTTTATCGGTTTCAAAAGTGCGGATTTCTTTTTGAAGTTTCTCGCCTTTATATTCTTCGGCTAATTGTAACCTCCTTAATCCAATTTTTACATATTCATCTTGCATCTCAATTCCAATGCATCTTCTGTTTAATTCTTTTGCAACTGCACAAGTTGTAAATGTTCCTGAAAAGGGGTCTAAAACTAAATCGCCTTCTTTGGAACTTGCTTTTATAATCCGTTCCATTAAAGAAATTGGTTTTTGAGTTGGATGGTTTTCGTATTCGTCCATACGATAACGAACCCTTGCAAAATCCCAAACATTGCCTGGAACTTTCTCTGTATTGTAGACTGTCGGAACAGCTTTGCGATAATCAATTAATTTTCTTTTTGAACCTGTTTTTGCTTCAACTAAAATTTCGTTTGCATTGAAAGTATAATTCTCTTTGTCCTTTACGCAAAACAAAATTGGCTCGTACATTGAACCATAATATTTTTTAGCTTGTACACCTGAACTGTCGTAACTCCAAACAACTCTTGATAAAATATCTAATTTTTTGCGAAGGAAAATGTCAAAATAAGGCATAAACTGTGTCGCTGTCATTACATAAAAACTGCCATTAGGTTTGAGTTTTTTTATGCAGAGGTCAAGCCATTCATAACACCATTCCAAATAGGCTTCCTCTGTCGCCCATTTTTCGATGTGTCCGTTAAAATTTTTACCAATGTTATATGGTGGGTCAGCAAAAAAAAGGTCAACAGAATTGTCTGCAACCTGTGTCCGCAAGGCTTCTAAAGCGTCGCCGTGAATTATTTTATGATTGTCTGTACCAAATATTTCCATTGTCAAACGATTGTGCTAATAAATTTAGGTAAAAATAAACATTGTCAAACAAAAATGGTCAGGAAACTTGCAATAGAGTAGGGTGTCCAAAAAAATGGCGTACAACGGTCT
>JAYVNT010000102.1:0-7278 GCA_043758285.1 Flavobacterium sp. | reverse complement strand
CTATTATAATCTGAGTTTAGCGCATTAAAATCTTTGTTTAATACATCTATTTGAGATTGTATTAAAGTCAAAGAAATATTTTCAGCAGTTGTTCTGTACAACACATTTACTACAACTGGTATTTGAATTTTTCCATTTACTAAACGATTTTGATTTTGGTTTAGAACTACATTTTCAGTAAATGTTTCTATTTGGTTCATCCTTGTTGCTAGTTCAGGATTTTCTTTCAATTGTCTTTCAAGAACTTCTTGTGAAGCACAAATTCTTCTTGATGCTTTTGCAGTGGTTTGTGTATCATCTTCTTTTTGACAAGAAAATAAAATAAGCATAGTTGCTAATGATAAACAGATTTTTTTCATTATAATTTAATTTTTTGGTTAAATAATTATAACAATTTTAAGAAATAAAGGAATACGATTCAAAAATTTAACGTTACTCTTCAAACAAATCGATGAATAACATCATATTTTATGATTTTAAAATTATTCACACAAAAAAGAAAGAATTAAGTTATAGTTTTTTTAATTATTAAAAATATAATTTAAGATATTAGCACCCATTTTCAATGCTTTTTCGCGAACTTCATTCGGGTCGTTATGCACTTCTTGATCTTCCCAGCCATCGCCTAAATCACATTCATAAGTATAAAGCAAAACCAAACGATTATCAATAAAAATCCCAAAAGCTTGCGGACGTTTACCATCATGTTCATGGATTTTTGGTAAGCCATTGGCAAAAAGATTTGGTTTTTGAAAAATAGAATGATTGGCTGGAACCTCAATCAAATCATTATTCGGGAAAATACGTTTAATTTCTCTTCGAATGTATTGATCCATTCCATAATTGTCATCGGCATGAAGAAACCCGCCAGACAATAAATAGTTTCTTAAATTCACAATTTCAGCATCGCTAAAAACAACATTACCGTGACCCGTCATGTGAACAAATGGATAAGCAAAAATATCAGCACTACCGGGTTCAACTGTTGCTGGTTTGTTTTTGATATTGGTATTTATAGTTTGATTGGCATATTTTATTAAATTTGGTAACGAGGTTGGATTAGCATACCAATCGCCTCCACCATTATATTTTAGTAGCGCAATTTCTTGTGAAAAACTTACTGTTGAAATCAATAAGAAAAGGAAAATTTTTTTTTTCATAAATTTAATATCACGTTACTCTTCATTCTTAAATATCACACTATGACAAGCCACAATAGCGGCTGTCTCTGTGCGTAATCGTGTTGCTCCCAAAGATACAGGAATAAAGTTATGTTCAATAGACAATTGGATTTCTTTAACAGAAAAATCTCCTTCTGGACCGATTAAAACGATAACATTTTGGTTAATTTTCAATTCATTTTTTAAGGTTTTTTTATCTGTTTCTTCGCAATGAGCAATGAAAAGTTGTCCTGATTTTTGAGTTTTAACAAAGTCTTTAAAAGCAATTGGTTCGTTAAATTTTGGTAAATAATAATGCAAAGATTGTTTCATCGCACTTTCCAAAATCTTCTGAAATCTATTGGTTTTAATTATTTTTCTTTCTGATTTTTCACAGATAATCGGCGTTATTTCTTGGATTCCAATTTCGGTAGCTTTCTCCAAAAACCATTCGAAGCGTTCGTTCATTTTGGTTGGGGCAACTGCTAAATGTAAATGGAATTTTGGAGCTTCCTGTTTTTCAAACGAATTTATTTTAATGGTACATCTATTATCAGAAGCGCTTGTAATTTCAGTTGTAAATAAAAAACCTAAACCATTTGTAACGTGTAGAATATCGCTTTCTTTTTTACGAAGAACTTTAATTATGTGTCTGCTTTCTTCTTTGTCAAAAACAAAAGAAGTTTGGGTGTCATTTATTGTGGGATTATAGAATAATTGCATAACTTTAAAATTCTATTCGTGCTTTTGAAACCACATTGGTATCTGAAAATTTATCGTACAAAAACTTTTGATAGCCAACAATTCCAATCATTGCAGCATTATCTGTAGTATATTCAAACTTGGGTATAAATGTTTTCCAACCATATTTATTTTCGGCATCTTTAAGCGTTTTCCGTATTCCAGAATTAGCAGAAACGCCGCCTCCAATCGCGATTTGATTAATTCCTGTTTCAGCTACAGCCAATTTCAGCTTATCCATCAAAATTTCAATTATAATATGTTGAACAGAAGCGCAGATGTCAGCTTTATTCTTTTCGACAAAGTTGGGATTTTCTAGCACATTTTTTTGAATAAAATAGAGTATTTGAGTTTTTAATCCAGAGAAGCTAAAATCTAAATTTGGAACTTTTGGTTTTGTAAACGAATATTTTTTTGGGTTTCCATCTGTTGCAAATTGGTCAATTAAAGGGCCGCCGGGATAAGGAAATCCTAATATTTTTGCCGTCTTATCAAACGCTTCTCCAACAGCATCATCCGTTGTTTCCCCAATGATTTCCATATCGAAGAAGCTATTCACTTTCACAATTTGCGTGTGTCCTCCTGAAATAGTCAATGCCAAAAATGGAAATGTTGGTTTGTCAAATCCGTCTTCATCTATAAAATGAGCCAAAATATGAGCATGCATGTGATTAACGGCAATTAGAGGAATATCCAAAGCCATTGCCAAAGATTTTGCAAAAGTAGTTCCTACCAAAAGAGAACCCATCAATCCTGGACCTTGAGTAAAAGAAATGGCTGACAATTGTTTTTTTGTAACATTTGCTTTTTTCAATGCAACGTCTATTACTGGAACAATATTTTGTTGATGTGCTCTCGAAGCAAGTTCGGGAACAACACCACCATATTCTTCATGAATGCTTTGTCTGGCTACAACATTAGAAAGTACAACATCATTTCTTAAAACTGCAGCTGCTGTATCGTCGCACGAACTTTCAATTGCTAGTATAAAAACTTCTTCGGGATGCATAAAAGGCGCGATTTTTGAATTATATTTGACAATCCATTTAGAAAAACCAAATGTAAAGATTTTTACAAAGGTAATTTTCTTTCCCAAGTCAAAATAATAATTGGAAAAAATTAAAACAAATACCAGTTTTATAAAATTTCGGAAAATTCTTTTTCGGACGATTGTTGGGCTTATTTTACTATTTTTAGCAATTAGCATCGCACTCTCTTTACCTTATGTTCAGACTAAAATCGCTCATTATGCTACAGGTGAGCTAAACAAAAAATATAAAACTCACATTAATGTTGATGAAGTTGAAATAACTCTTTTTGGCGGAGTAAAACTCAAAAAGGTTTTAATTTTAGACCATCACAATGATACTTTGATTTGTGCAAGCCGAATTAAAACAAGCATTTTAGATTTCAAGAAATTAGTTGACGGAAAATTACTTTTTGGCGATCTGAGATTGAATGATTTTTACCTTCAGATAAAAAATTATAGGGGAGAAAAAGAAACTAGTCTGGATAAGTTCATTGCAGCATTTGACGATGGGAAAAAGGCTAGTGGCAAGTTTTTGATGACAACCAAAAATATTTATCTAACCAAAAGTCGGTTTGTGATGCTCGATTACAATCGTGCCAATCCAAAAGATGTTGACTTTACCAAACTTGATGCCCATTTGACAGATTTTCAAATTAAAGGCCCGAATGTTAATTCGACTATAAATTCTATGACTTTCCACGACCATCGTGGTGTTCAAGTGGATAATTTGACTGCTGATTTTAGTTATACCAAGAAAAATATAATTCTAGACAAGTTAAAAGTAACCACCAAAGAATCCTTTTTGAAAGGTCATGTTGCTTTGATATATAATAAAGATGATCATGATTTTAGTAATTTCAATAACCGAGTAAAATTTGATGTAATCCTTGATAGCGCTACATTAGCAACCAATGATATCCGTCATTTTTATAAAGAATTAGATAAAAACCAGAAGTTCTATCTGAAGTCAAAAATAACAGGAACGTTGAATGATTTTTATGTTACAAACTTGTATTTAAAGGATTATAAGTTTTCGACTATCAAAGGCGATGTCAATTTTAAAAACTTGTTTCCAAGAAGTCCAGGGAAGTTTTATATGAAAGGAAACTTCAAAAGAATAGCTTCCAATTATGTTGATTTAACTAAACTATTGCCTAACATTCTTGGTAAAAAGCTGCCAACCTCTTTGCAAAAACTAGGTCAGTTTAACTTTGCTGGAAAAGTTGAAGTTACCCAACAATATATAAATGCCGATTTTGTGATGAATACCGCATTGGGAATTATTGAATCAGATTTGCATATGTCTGATATCAATAATATTGACAACGCAAAATACAAGGGAAATATCATATTGGATAATTTTGATGTTGGCGCCATGATGAATGACAAAACCATCGGAAATGTTAGTATAAATATCGATGTTGATGGTAAAGGGTTTACACAAAAATATATAAATACTTCTTTTGCAGGCGATGTTTTTCAATTGAAATATAACGGCTATAATTACACCAAAATCATTGTTGATGGAAGCTTTAAACAGCCAATTTTTAAAGGAAAGTTTTATGTAAATGACCCAAATTTATTCATGGATTTTAATGGTATATTAAACTTGTCAAAAAAAGAAAATGTTTATGATTTTTATACCAAAATAGACTATGCCAATTTGGTAAAATTGAATTTTATTAACGATTCAATTTCTGTTTTTAAAGGCGATATTGTGGTAAAAGCTTCTGGTAATTCTTTTGATAATTTGAAAGGCGATTTACTACTTACCAATGCATCGTATCAAAACAAAAAGGATACTTATTTCATAGATAATTTTTCCGTAAATTCAAGTTTTGACAATACTGGAGAACGAGCAATTATTTTTAACTCTCCAGATGCTATTTATGGTTCGGTGGTTGGTAAATACAAATTTAATCAATTGCAAAAAATGGTAGAGAATTCCTTGGGAAGTTTTTACTCTAATTACAAACCCAATCAAGTGTTGCCCAATCAATATTTGAAATTTGATATTGATTTAAATAGCAAGATTATAGAAATATTTAATCCTGAAATTTCTATTGCAACCAACACAAAACTAAAAGGAAATATTGCATCAGACAGCAAGAATTTTAAATTAGATTTTATCTCACCAAAAATAGTTGCCTATAACAATACTTTCGACAATATTTCGGTTAAAGTTGATAATAGAAATCCTTTGTATAATGCATATGTTCAGCTGGATTCGATAAAAACGAAGCATTATAAAATCAGAGATTTCAGTATGATTAATACGTTTTCGAAAGATACGCTGCACTTTAGAACTGAGTTTAAAGGCGGAAATAAAGGCAATGATTTTTACAATTTAAACTTTTACCATACGATAAATAGAGAGAATAACAATGTAGTTGGATTTAACAAATCGGAACTTCAATTTAAGGATTATTTATGGTTTTTAAATGAAAAAGAAAACCCAGAAAAAAGTAAAATTATCTTTAACAAAAAGCTTAGTAACTTCTCGTTCAATGATTTAAATCTATCTCACGGTAATCAAAACATTAATTTTATTGGCACTTGGAGTGGCAAACAAAATAAGGATTTGCAGCTCACATTTGACAATGTTAATTTGAATAAAGTCACGCCCGATGTCGAGAAATTTAAGTTTGATGGAAACCTTAACGGGAAGATTAATTTCAAACAAAGTAATGCAATTTTTCAGCCAACATCAACCTTGCGAATTGATAGTTTAAAAGTCAATGATATTGCACTCGGGAGAATGAATTTAGACATTCAAGGAGACGAAACCTTGCGCAAATTTCATTTGAATTCTAATTTAGAAAATCAAAATGTCGAAGCATTTACTGCCAATGGCGATATTCAAATTGTTGATAATAAAACCCTATTGAACATTGATTTGAATTTCGATAAATTCAATCTTGGTGTTTTAGGAAAAATTGGGGGTGATGTAATTACTAATATCCGAGGATTTACATCTGGAAACGCTAGAATTGACGGTGATTTTAATAATTTAAATTATAACGGAAGGCTGCTCATCAATGATGCAGGACTAACTATTCCTTATCTAAACACCGATTATGTGTTTGATAATAATTCTGTTGTTGACGTCACAGAAAACAAATTTATAATCAGAGAAACCAATATTACCGATAGTAAATTTAATACCAAAGGAAGTATAAGCGGGTTTATAAAACACAAACAATTTAGCGATTGGCAATTAGATTTGTCTATTTATAGCAATCGACTCTTAGCATTAAATACTGTTGACCAAGAAGATGCTGCTTATTATGGCACAGCATTTATGGATGGATCCGCTACTATAAAGGGACCAACAACCAGTTTAATGATAAAAGTTGATGCTGAATCTGCTAAAGGAACTGATATTAAAATCCCCATAAATGATGCACAAGCTGTTGTAGATAATAAATACATTCATTTTCGTACTGCTCAAGAAAAAAATAAAGCCAGAAACAATAATGAAACTCAAAATAAAAATTATAACGGACTTGAGTTAGAATTTGACCTCGCAATAACTGAAATTGCCAATGTAGAAGTGATTCTAAATAGAGAAAGTGGACACGGAATGAAAGGTAAAGGAAATGGCACACTTTTGATTAGAATCAATACCTTAGGAAAATTTGAAATGTTTGGAGATTTTTCTGTCGTATCGGGTTCTTATAATTTCAAATATGGCGGTTTGATTGACAAAAAATTTGATGTAAAAAAAGGAGGTTCTATTACTTGGACTGGAGATCCACTCGCTGCTGTTTTAAACCTTGAAGCGGTTTACAGAACTAAGGCAAATCCGGCAGTCTTAATTAATAATCCATCATTTAACAAGAAAACCGATGTTGAAGTGGTGATTGGAGTTAAAGGAAATTTAACAAGTCCTGAACCCGATTTTAACATCAATTTCCCATCAATAGGAAGTTCATTAAAATCTGAAATTCAATACAAACTGGATGATAAAGATACTAGACAAACCCAAGCACTTTACTTGCTTTCAACTGGAAGTTTTTTAAGTCAAGAAGGAGTTAATCAAAGTCAATTATCTAATAATTTATTTGAAAAAGCGAGCAGTCTTTTTAGAGATATTTTTGCTAGTAATAATGATAAAATATCTATTGCTCCTGAATATGTTGTAGCCGACAGAACTCCTGGTCAGCAAACTGATGGGCGACTAGGTGTTACCGTTTCTTCTGTTATCAATGATAGAATTTCGGTTAATGGGAAAGTCGGTGTGCCAGTTGGGGGAATCACAGAAACTGCAATAGTTGGAGACCTAGAAGTGCAATATCGTGTGAATAGAGACGGAACATTAAACTTGCGTGTCTTCAATAAAGAAAA
>JAYVNT010000101.1:0-2299 GCA_043758285.1 Flavobacterium sp. | reverse complement strand
TTCTTTGGATTTCCTGCCTCTCAAGCTCTAAACCTTCGCTCTTATTTTTATCGCCACTTAAGTCTCTTTGTTTTTTATTAAATTCTTTAGTCGTAGTTTCTTTTAATCCTTCGGCTATAGAAATGATATTGTCAAACCTTGTAATATTGGATAATACATTTATTGCTTTTGTCAATGTATCATTTTGATTAAAATCTATTATTGATTCTACCTGTTCTCCTTGAAACCACATGTATGGTTTAATGTTATCAGGTAGTATCGTTTTTTTAATACGATCAATTTGGTCATCGTCTTTTATCTCTTTGGCCATCATGTAAGACAGTTCCTTGTACCAAATAATTTCTTCACTATCCTGATCTTCAATAATGAGATCATTGGTTTTTCTGACACTATATCTTCTTTCTAAAATATAAAGACTGTCTTTTTCTATATTATGAAAAGTAAGAATTACGGATGCTGTAATGATCCCTTCCTCTATTTCATCAATAGCCTTATCCGAAACAATCTGTCGTTTTAATAAATTAGTGTATTTAAATTTCTTAGTAGCGGTATCAAAACACTGGTTGTACATTACCCAATAAAAAGCATCATATAATTTCGATTTCCCGTATCCATTGTCACCAATAATAACATTAATTCCCTCTGTGAAATCAAATTCATTCGAACCCGCATAACACATGAAATTTTTAAGTTCTATTCTTTGAAGTATCATGCTTGCTTATTTAAAAATGCGTTGATTTTTCTTTCAATTATGTTGCTGCTCTCGTTTGTACTTTCACCTTCTATAGCAGTTTTAATTATTTGAATAAGACTGCTTTCCGTGTGGGTTGCCCATTTGTATTTTTGGGCCTCACCCTCCTTTAAATATTTTTTTTCTACAAATAGATCATCTTCTAAATAGGCTTTTAAAATATCCTCTTTAAGCATTATTTTTTAGTTTGTTGTGTATAGTATAAATGTTCAAATCATAATGTTGGCACACCTCAGTGAATATATTTTCTGTTTCAAAAGGATTAATAGACAAAGAAGCAAAATACATTACCCTTTCTAGTTCTTTCTCTACTAAACTTCTTTCGGTTCTAAATGTATCGGAATTTGAATCTGATAACGATAAATCAGGAACCACAATAAGGTCATGTATTATTGCAATATCTTTTTTTGGATGCGTTCTTAAAATTCGTCCTCTTCGTTGTATAAACTGTCTTGGATTACCTGTGCTCGAACAAAAGATAGCATGTTCTGCTCTCGGAATATCCACACCTTCGTCTAAGCATTTCATAGAGGCAATAACATCAATTTTTCCTTCTTTAAATTGTTCTAACACTTCATTTCTATTCGCCATGCCGCTAATAAATTGATTCACCTTTATCGAAGCGTCGATTCTTCCTACTTCTCTTGTATATTGGTTTATTATTTTAATAGTTTCTTCGTCTGCATTTTCTTCTTCTTCTAGGTCAGGTGTAATCCCTTCCGGCACATAAATAAACGTATATTTTAAATTCCCTTCTTTTTTAAAACGATCTTCTAAAATTTGTCTTGTAGCCCCTAATTTATTTACAGCTTTATGAATAATTCTTTTTCTTTTAAGCAGTAGCATTTGTACAATATCATTTACATCAAAACTACCCGAAGTTCTATTGAAAAACTTTGAAAGTTTTTTTGTGATTTCCATGTATTCCTTAAGCTCATCAGAAGTGAGGCTCACAATATATGGATGGTAATAATATTTGCAAAGTATCCCCTCTTCAATTGCTCGTTCCATGGAAAAAGAATATGTATAAGGTTCTTTATCATTAAAGAAATTTTCCATTGCGGCGCTACCTTCAAGGTCATATATCCTTTTGGGTGTTGCAGATAAGCCGATACGCTTTTGTAATAAAACATTAGGCAATCTGCTTAATACACTAGGCGACCCAATGTTATGAGCTTCGTCAGCAATAAATAAAGTATCGGCAGGCAATTCGTTAATATACTTATTGAATCTGTCCTTTATAAAAGAAGCGTAAGTGGTAATGATGATGAAAGATATAGGTATTTTCTTGGCGATAGATAATGTAGTTGCCAGTTCGCTTTCCCATTGAAATTTAGAAGACACTTTAATAATTTCTTGAAAATTAAATCGCAATGCTTCTTCTGCCCATTGGTTTACTAAGGTAATAGTTGGAACTAATATAATAGCATGATAAATTCCACCTTCGTTTCCTTTCAGCTCTTGTAAAAGACAATTAAGGGACGTTAAAGTTTTACCCGTTCCGGTAGCCATTGCAAATACCCCTTGGTAATTATTATTAACCCAATT
>JAYVNT010000100.1:0-2301 GCA_043758285.1 Flavobacterium sp. | reverse complement strand
AATTGCCCATCAATGATGCAAATCAACTTAATGAAATTGTAAATAATCAAGTTGTTTTTGATTATTCTAACACTAATGCCAACAATTCTTTAATTAAGGAAAAAGCCGCCGAAATAATAACCATCAGTAAAAAATTTGCTAAGACTAACAGCAAGACTGATTTACAAAATATTATCGAACTTGCCCAAAAAACTTTGGCATTTATGGAGTAGATTTTTAATCAAAATTAATGAATAAAGAGAATCAAAATATAGAATGGAAAGAATCTTGGAGAGATGAATATCTCAGATGGATTGCTGCATTTGCGAATACGAAAGGAGGAAAATTATTTATCGGAATTAATGATAAAGGGGTAGTTCTCGGAATTTCAAACGCCAGTAAATTATTAGAAGAAATTCCGAATAAGGTACGGGATATTCTTGGAATCATTGTCGATGTGAATCTTTTGGCTGATGATGGGAAAGAATATCTTGAAATAGAGGTTGAAGAATATCCTTATCCCGTGAGCCATAAAGGAGAATATCATATTCGTAGCGGAAGCACTAAACAAGAACTAAAAGGGGCAGCACTTGATAAGTTCCTGTTACAAAAAC
Source organism: Flavobacterium sp. (assembly GCA_043758285.1). Lineage (GTDB taxonomy): Bacteria > Bacteroidota > Bacteroidia > Flavobacteriales > Flavobacteriaceae > Flavobacterium. The sequence goes on along the minus strand of JAYVNT010000100.1, from coordinate 1,708 downwards.
AGGGTAAAAAATGGGATGGCGTTCCTGTGCCTAATATTGCGGCTAAAGATTTGAGTGATACCGCCTTTGGCTATTTTAGAAAGCGAGCAATTAGCTCAAACCGTATGTCCAAGGAGATTTTGAACGACAATAATAACCTCTTGCTCGAAAAATTACATCTGTTTGATGGAACATATTTGAAACGGGCAGCCATCTTATTATTTCATAATGATCCAGAAAAATACATTACAGGAGCTTTTATTAAAATTGGATTTTTCAGAACCGATTATGAATTAATTTATCAAGATGAAGTACATGGAAATTTGTTTGAGCAAATTGAAAAAACGATGTCTATTTTACTGACTAAATATTTGAAAGCCTATATCAGCTATGACAAACTCCATCGGATTGAAAGGTTTTTATTCCCTGAATCTGCCATGAGAGAAGCTCTCATGAATGCAATTGCTCACAAAGATTATGGAAGTGCTAATCCTATTCAAATCAGCGTGTATGAAGATAAAATTATTTTCTTTAATGAAGGTACTTTACCCGAAAATTGGACTGTCGAGCAATTAAAGAATAAACACGCCTCTCACCCATACAATCCCGCTATTGCTTCAACACTTTTCAGAGCAGGGTACATTGAATCTTGGGGGAGAGGAACGGTTCAAATAATTAATGACTGTATTAATTACGGAATTGAACCGCCAATTTTTTCTTTTGATTCAGGAATACGAGTTGATTTTGTGGCTATTTTGCCTACGATTTCGGGAAAAACTACCCAGAAAACTACCCAGAAAACTACCCAGAAAGTAAGAGAAAAAATTATTGAAGCAATAAATATCAACCCTAAAATTGGCAGAAAAGAATTGGCAGAAACAATCGGAAATATTTCAGAAGATGGGGTTAAATATCATTTAGATAAACTAAAAAAAGACAAGATTATAAAACGAATGGGTGCTGATAAAGGGGGATACTGGAAAATAAATTAACTTGATTAAATACATTTAAAAGTTGATTTTAAAAGTAATATTCCAAATACAATTGTCTAATTATTGTACAATTTCGTTTTAAAGCCTGACTTTATTGTCCTATGACCTCATTGATGGTTCTTCGTTAATTTTGGTGAGAAGAAAATGTATTGTTTCCTGTGAATTTCTTCTAATCTTTTGATATGGAACCTGTTTAAACTTTCTTTTTTTTACTGATTTTGCGAAAGAAAATGATTGAGAAAGCCATAAAATGTAGTGACATCCAATTTCTGACTGAAAATCCAAACCTCACTAAGAGGTTTTCATAACATTTGGGCGAAAATTTCACTTTTCAAACTAATTTAATATTTTTATTGTAGCTACTAATTTCAACTTTCCTATATCTTAGATATTTGTAGAGGGTCATTTTAGAGACTCCAACTTCTTCTGCAATTTTATTAACGCCCATTTTTCCTTCTCGATAGTAGGTCTCAGCTAAAATTGCTTTTTGCTGTGCTTCTTTGGTCATTTCTTGCCTACGCCCACCTTTTCGACCTCTTGCACGTGCTGCTTCCAAACCAGCTTTGGTTCTTTCTCTGATTAAATCTCTTTCAAATTCAGCAAAAGAAGCTGAGATGTTAAAAAATAATCGACCTTGTGGCGTTGTTGTGTCGATAGCATCGCTAATACTTTGAAGCCCTACTTTTTTCTCATTGAATTGAGCAACAATTTCCAAAAGGTGTTTCAAAGACCTTCCT
>JAYVNT010000099.1:0-2309 GCA_043758285.1 Flavobacterium sp. | reverse complement strand
TGGTCCTGCGACAAAACTCGCCTCAACAAATTCGCCACGGTTATTAATATTGCAAGCGCCGTATTATAGTTTAACGGATTTAGTTCGTCACATGTATCCTATTGTTCCCGGTTTTCTTTTAAAATATAAATTTAAAACCTTTGAGTATATTAAAGATTGTAAGATGCCTGTGATTATTTTTCATGGCGATAAAGATGAAGTCATTTATTATGAATCTTCTCTAAAACTGAAAATGAATTTCAAAAAGCAGGATACCTTAATAACATTAAAAGGAATGAATCACAACGGCATGACCAACAATAAAGATTATTTGGAAGCTATAAAAGTAATTTTGAAATAGAGTAAATCGGAAAGTATCGCTTCAAATTTATTTTTAATGTGGGCAAAATTCACTATCTTTAAATATCAAAGAGGTTTATAATTTGAAAAAAATAAGTTTAATAATCGCTTTTTTTGTTTTCAGCTTTCTATTCGCTAAATCAACAACCTGGACCACTGTTTCTATGGGATTTTGGAATAGTCCTTCCATTTGGGCTAACGCTGCCGTTCCTCCTTACAATAGCGCCGACACCATTATTATTAAACACCCCGTAGCATTTAACAATAATTTAATTTTCAATTCAGGCGGATATTTAAAAATAGATACCGCAGGCGGACTTTGTGGCCATAATAACATTACTTTAAAATCGGGCTCAAAATTTTTAATGCGCGGCATACTGGAGATAGATTCGTTATTAATACCGGGCGGACAAGTCTCTTTATTGTCGCCAGGCGCTGTAACCCTTACTTGTTATGGCATATTAAGCAACGGGGGCAGTCTTACTATAACGTGCAGTTTAATTGTTGGTCCTTGGTTTACTTGCATTACGCCTACATTTCAATTTGCAGGTATTGAAGAAAACAACAAAAATAGTTTTATTAAATTATTTCCTAACCCTAACAATGGGTTATTTGTTTTGCGTATTGATAATGAAATTGAAAACGGTGAGCTGATTTTAATTAATTCTATTGGACAAAAAATTTATGAGCAAAAAATAATTCAGGGAACCAATGACATTAAAACGAATGGGCTTTCATTAGGTTTGTATAATTATATTTTGCTTCAGAACAAACAGAAAATAGAAAACGGTAAATTAATTATTGAATAATTTTATGTTCTAAAAATTTAGCGTTGAAAAAACATTTCAATTGGTTAGATTTATTACGATTCTTAGCGGCTTTTGAAGTTGTTGTTTCGCATTACAGGGGTGTTTTCTTTTCTGAATACGGCTTGCTTCCGCCTGAACAACAGAATTTTTTAAATTCCATTTTTTATTCCGTAACGCGTTTAAGCAGCGAATCGGTTTTGATTTTTTTTGTCTTGAGCGGTTACTTAGTTGGGGGCAAATCCTTAAAAAGAATTTTATCAAACACGGTTGATGTAAACTCTTATTTCATTGATAGGTTTGCGAGAATCATGTTGCCTTTAATTGCTTCTGTTGTTTTAGTTATTATAATAGATTTGATTACAGAAGAGCAAATTCCGTGGTTACATATAGCTGGAAGTTTATTTTCTCTTCAGGGCATTTTTACAAACGATTATACTAATTCTCCTATATGGTCGTTATCGTATGAAGTTTGGTTTTATGTGTTAATGGGTTGTATTGTGGCCATCAGTAGAATCAGAAAATGGACAACATTACTTTTCTCGTTTTTACTTTTGATTTTTGTTTGCTTTGTTTTTACAAAGTTAAATCCGGTTTATTTATTGGTTTGGTTCATTGGGGCTTTTGCGTTTTTATTACCAAAATCAAGCGGGTCCATTTCAAAACTGAAATTGTTTCTATATTTTGGCTTGTTTTTATTTGCTTTAGTTTTGTTGCAATTAACTTCAGGCTCTCACTCTATAAGTTTTGGAAATCTCTCGATGGTCGACAAAAACATTGTTATTGTTTTTGCGGCGCTTACAACTTCTTTGTTTATTCACAGCCTTACACAGTTTACTCCTGTAAATACATTTTCAATTAAAATGGATTATGCAGGAAGTAAATTATCAAAATTCTCTTACAGTTTATATCTCACGCATTATCCGCTTATGTATTTGTTCTGCTATTATGGTTTAAAGGAAGGCGATTCGCTCAACATGAAATCTGTTTCTTTGTATGTTTGTGCTGTTGGTTTTGCTCTTTTGATTGGGTATCTTATTTATTTGGCGTCAGAAAAACATACGAGCGTTGTAAAAAAACTATTAAAGGATATTACTTCAAAAACTTAAACTCCACTCTTCTGTTTTGTTTTTTACCTTCTTCGCTATCATTAGGAGAAATTGG
>JAYVNT010000098.1:0-2311 GCA_043758285.1 Flavobacterium sp. | reverse complement strand
ATCGTCGGTTAATGAAGCCATTTCTATAATTTAATTAATACTCAAATACGGGTTTTTAAAGCCTCGTAAAGTTAATAAATTAGGTTAAATGAGCAAATACAATAAACAAAGGTACAATGAATGTAAAAGAGAACTAATGTTATGACTAAACTATTTAATTTTTTGAAAAGATTATTTTAATTAATCTTCTAAAATAGCATAACCAAAGCCAGATTCGCCAAAGCCATTACCATTATAGATTAAATATCTTTTTCCTTTAAAAATATAACTGGATGCGTATTCCATCATAACAGAATCCCAACCTTCCTCAGATAGTTTAATGCCAGTTTTATCATCCATTCTAACCCATTTTACTCCATCAAAAGATTCGGCATAGCCTAAACGATAACTTTTAGTAGGGTCGGTTCTATAATCAATAGAATTTCTATATGAATAAATCATTTTGTATAATTCATTTTCTTTATAAACAAATGGCTTACCTACTGCTTCAGCAAAATCATCTGTTTCAATAGCAACAACCGCATTTCGTTCCCAATTTATGCCATCTTTTGATGTTGCATATTTTACATTGTACAAAGGCTCTGGATAATTATTAACTAACTTCCAGCCAGTACAAGACACATACCACATTTTCCAATCACCTTCACTCTCTTTCAAAACAAATGGTGCTGTATTAAAAAACGGCTCTTTAGGAGCTCTATCTAAAATTGGACCATCACTTACTTTTTCGAATTTGCCACCATTTTTACTGATAGCCATACCTATGGATAAATGATATGATACATTTACTCTTGGATTCCAACCCACATAATATAAATACTTATCGTTTCCATTATTTACAATTGATGAAGAAAGAATTCCATTATCATCAAAACTTCCTAATTGACCAAATTGCAATATTGGTTCACCACATACTGATATTATTTTTTCAGGAAATTCAGGATTTGTATCTAAATAAATGGGAGTACTTCTTCCCTTTAAATCTCTTGATGAAAAATAGATTCGTAACACATTATCTGAAATTAAATCACAAACAGGCGCAATTGCTCTGTCTTGAAGCCAATCAAAATTTTTATTTGGATTAAATATTAATCCTTTTTTAATCCAATTCATACTTTATAATTTAATTAGACTATTTATTTATAATTTCTTTAATTCCAATTTTTAAATTTCTTTTAAAAATAATACCGGTTTTAGCTATTAATTTATTTCCATCCATTTCAAACGAATCTTCATTTTCACGGATAGGTAGTCTATTTATTTCAACTCCTGATAGTTGGTTTTGAATTTCATGAATCATAGTTTCAATACTTGGATTTTGTCCAACAGCATTGTAATATTGATTTTTAAACAATTTTTCATCAATGATAAATAGCTCTAAAAACAATTCGCATAAATCATCAATGTGAATTTGTGGTCGTTTTTGACTACCTCCCATTATGGTGATTGTTTTTTTTTGAATGGCGTCAAGCGTTAATCTATTGACAATAAAATCAAACCGCATTTTTGGAGATAGGCCATAAACCATTGCCATTCGTAAGCAAAGTGTCGAAAATGAATTTGAATTAGCTTCAAGTACAATTTTTTCGCCAATTGCTTTTGATTCAGAATACGGATCGATTGGTTTTAGTTCCAAATCCTCTGTTAATGGCACTTTATAAGCATTACCATAAACTCCCATAGTTGAAGCAAAAATAAACCGTTTAACCCCAGCCTTCTTGGAAATAGTTAATAGTTGATCTAAGGTGTCAATATTTATTTTTTTTGTTAATTCAGGATTTTCCTTACCAGCTCTTCCATCTGAAATGCCAGCCAAATGAACTATGAAATCTATATTTTTAGTGCAATTTTCAAGTACAGCACTGTCAATTAAATTTCCATAAAAATAAGTAATACTTGGGTTGTGGATTAATAGTTCAATATCCTGCTCACTTGGATTTATCGTATCTAAAATAGAAACTAAAAACCCTGATTTAAGTGCATTTAATGCCAATTGAGAGCCAACATAGCCTGCACCGCCTGTAATTAATAATCTCTTTTTTGATTCCAAAATTATTTCCAATAATCATTTTTTTTCATTAACTCAAAATAGTCTTCGCGAGTTACGCCAACAATAATTTTGTCCCAATATCTATTTTTTCTGAAATACCAATTACGTTGCCTACCCTCTTCTTTCCAGCCGCAATGCTTGGTAATAAAGCCGTAACCAGCCTCGTTATATTCAACAACAGAGCCATCTAATCTTTCAAGATGTAATTCTTCAAAAGCATAACGTTGAATAGCCATAAATGTATCGATACCATATCCTTTG
>JAYVNT010000097.1:0-2312 GCA_043758285.1 Flavobacterium sp. | reverse complement strand
TTTTGAAAAACTGTCCGCCCGTAACCGTTGCCGATTGAAAAACAAATGTACAATATAGTTTGGGATGTTTAATTCAAAATTACTTACAGGTTTGCGCTTATCATTTTTTTGTTTTTATTTTGTATCAAAAATAGTTTTACTGGAAAAGCAATATCATCAGAAAATATTACGAGCTTTTCTCAATTGGATATGAACGGCTTCTATTCATATTTGGATTACCTCAGTTGGAAATTTGAACAAAGAGTTGAGTTAATTAAAGGAAAAATTTTTTCCATAGATACGCCAAGCATTAAGCATCAGGAAATTTTACTCGCTTTAGGGAGCGACTTCAAACAAATATTTAAACACCTTTCCTGTAAGGTTTATATTGTACCTTTTGATGTGCGTTTATATGACAACCTAAAACCGAATACTCAAAATAAGCATTTTAATACAGTTGTCCAACCCGATCTGTGTGTTATCTGCGATTTGTCTAAAATAGAGATTCAAGGATGCAAAGGCGCACCGGACATGACTGTTGAAATTCTTTCACCCGGTAATTCTCAAAAAGAAATGCGCACTAAAAAACGTTTGTACGAAGAAAACGGCGTAAAAGAATATTGGATAGTTGATTTTGACAGAGAACAAGTTTTTCAATTTGTTCTGAATGATTCAGGTATTTACGACGCGCCAAAAATCTATCTCAGTGATGAGGTTTTAGAATGTGTATTATTTCCAGAATTGAAAGTTAATTTGGCGGAATTGTTTGCGGAGTAAGTTTGATAAAATAAATTTCTGAATTACAAAAGCAAAGAGGGATTACAAGTGCTTATTGTTATTCAGTCCACCTCACTTTTGCCAAACCCAATGTTGGCAGCAGTTTTATATCACTATAAAATGCTGAGAAGGAGCAGAGGGATTTGTACCAAAATTTTTAACGTCACCAATTTTTAATTTTGTAAACTTACTTGAAGTAATTTGATTCTTTAATTCTACTTCAAAATTATTAATTTGACCGTTTAATCGTCTTACATCTTTACTCAAGAATTTCGCCAACGGAAAATCATCGTCTTTTTTATAATAATAAAGTTTTTCAAGTAATAGTTTTTCAAATTCATTTTGGTTAGTAATAATTCCGTCAATTACCTTTTTAGCATGATTGTCGATAATGTATAAATTATTGAGAAGGTGCTCAATAATTTCAAGAACGACATATAAAGCATTTTCATTGGGAACTGCCATTTCATGTACAGAGTCATTGCCCATAAACCTAACAGCATGTAACCTTTCAGCTTCTTTGTCTGTAATAAATCTACTCTTTAATAAATTATTAATTTTTAACTCAAGGCTTCTACCTGTGATAGCCTTATCAATACAAATAGCTTCAACTACCGCTCTAAAACCAACACCTGCTAAAAGACGGCAATTTGCTTTTATAGCTTCAAGAGATTCGTTATAAACTGTCTGAATTTTATCGGGTAATAGATGTTGGTCATTAAAATCTTTATGGTTTTTCAGTGTTTGTGGAAATAACGTTAAGGTAGTGTCGTAAACCCAATTACCATAGTCGTCTGGAAATGCATCAAAAAAATCATGAAACTCTTTTCTAAAAGAAATACTGTCGCATCCCATACATTGAACTGTTAAGTATATCGTTGCGCAGTTATATTCTTCACTTTGACTCCGTAATACTTTTTTGAATAGTATTGAATGATTTGTTTCAAACTGACAATTTTCACAATAACTCTTCAATGATGTGATTTCTGTTGAAATACTCATGGTTTTAAAATATTTTCGTTGACGAATAATGCTGTACGTTGATTGGGAATTTGGAAATCGCCCACCCACTACCACTCGCAAAACAAATATACAATAAAGTTTATAATGTACAAGCCACTTAATTCTTTTTCCCCATTTTTCACAAATTCTATTCCGGGCTTAATACACTTTACTAAGGTTGGTGATTCCCCCAATATTCTTTTGGCGTAACAATTTTCGTTTGTTTGTAAGTCGGAAAAATAAAATCTGTCGTATTTCCGGTAATTACAAAGTCTGCTAAACACTCGTCTGCAAGTTCTAAGATCCTATTGTCGTCATCGTCGGAAATGAGGTTAAGGTCCATTGTGGAAAATATCGAACTAATTTTGATTCAATGTCCGCAAGCAATGCTTCTGCATTAACAAAAAATCTTAAAATTTTTACAATTTCTCCAACAATAATTTCATATCACACAACTCCACAACCCTTGCTTCAATCGCATCAATCGAGATACGCTCTTGTTTCAACGTATCGCGGTCGCGGAGCGTGACAGTATTATTTTCCAATGTTTCAAA
>JAYVNT010000096.1:0-2312 GCA_043758285.1 Flavobacterium sp. | reverse complement strand
AATTGTAATGATTTTTGCATCTGGATTAAAAATTACTTTCTTTCCCACAGTTATAAAATATTTTTAAGTAGACTTGGGCGTTCCCCTTCGGGTCGGGCTATCCGCTGCAAGTCCTCACTACGCTACGTTTCACTTCGCTTCGTTCCGGGCTTTCCGCTTCTATCCCTAACGCAATTAATACCCAATCAAAACTATTCCTTTCAATGGCAGCTGTAATCTCCCACTGATGTACAATGTTTCAAGAAATTGAAAAATGGATTTAAAATCATCACTATTGTAATAATGATTTCTAACAGCAATTACTAAATATTCTACATTTGGCATCATACAAGCCTGAAATATATCTTTCAAGAATTGGTTGTTTCTATATCCTCTGCCTGCTTCAACTTCAATTACAATTTTGCCATCTTGGCTTACGGCATCTGCATCAAAAAATTTATCAATTTTGTTGTTGATGCTAAAAAGAACCGGCACTTTTATTTTATCAATACTTGCCTTACTTCCTTCAACTCTGAAGTTTAGTAATTTCAAATCTTCGGCTAAAACTTTTAAGACGCCATCACTACTTAAATTTTTGTCTGGTGATTTTATTTTCTCATAGTTTTTTTCAAAGCATGAAACGACTGCTCTTATTTCATCAGTAATTCCGAATGAACGTGGAAATAATTGATATACTAATTGGTACTGTGTCATAATTATGCAGCTAAATTAGTAAAGTTGAGTGTTGCACCATGCGTTAGGGATTGAAGCGGAAATCCTTTTTGTGAGGAACGAACAAAAAGATTGCAGCGAAAAGCCCGACAGCTTTGCCACTGTGTCTTGGCTTGTGCGTTGGCAAGTGGCATTGCTGGAACGCCCAAATTAATTTTCGAATTAACAGCATTGCCAAGAGCTTTGAATGCTGCGTTATCATTATCTGGTAATTTCACACCAGTTAATGATTGAAGTTTTAATCCTTCAGATTTAGTGATATACCGTTTCTGCCACCCTATTATTGGGATTTGTGTAGTGGTGCAAACTAGCGAGGGAAAAAAATCAACTTTTTTTACCCGTATGCCGGAAGCCCTGAACTGCAAAATGTAGTTTGTGATTTTCCGCTTGCCATCACCAACGTTCCATTCTAATTTTTGCCAACTTTGTGAAGGAAGATTTGCAATTTGACTTACTACCTCATGGATATATTTTTTGTTATCCTTGTAAAAGGCTCTGCTATATTTAATATATCTTTTTTTCCAACTTGGAAATTTATTCTCCACTCTTGCATAGCTTGGTAAGTTTGCTAGTTGTTCTTCCTTCGTCATTCCTTTTAAACTACAACCAAAGTTTCCTTTATATTTTGCAAGTTCTTTTTGAGAAAGTAGATGAGGATAAGTTTCATCAAACGGGTAAGTAGCTCCAAATTCCATTCCCCAAATAGGGAAACCTGGCATTTTAATTTCTTTTGGTAAACAGTCAATGAGTTCTTGCCAAAGCTTAATACAATCCTGATTAGCCTTTGGAAGTTTTTTGGCATCAACGGGATTTACTTCAATGTATTTACTGATTTCTATTAAACTTCTTTTGTGTTTATCCACTTTGTCAAAACTAAAATGACTAAGTCCTGTTAACGAGCCAACAATAAAAATTCTTTGCCTGTGCTGTGGTATACCAAAATCGTGTGGAGAGTAATCCCTGTGGTCAACTTTATAACCTAATCTGTCAAACTCGGCTTTCATTGCATTCCATGTTTCTTCATTATCATGCTTAGCGATGAAGCGTACATTTTCAAGAATAAAATATTGAGGCTTCTTTATTTCTAAAATTTTTATGATTTCATCAAATAATGTACCCCGGTCATCTTTTCTTCCAAGTTGTTTCCCTGCTTTAGAAAAAGGTTGACAAGGAAATCCAGCACATAAAATGTCGTGGTCGGGAATACTATTAATGTCGGTCGCAACAATTTTTTTAATGTCGCCTTGAATATTAATGTCTTTCCCCCAATTGAGTTTATATGTTTCTTGTAGTGCAGGGATTAGTTCGCTGGCAAATACGCATTCATGTCCAAGTTCGTGCAATGCCTTATGGAAACCACCAAGTCCAGCAAATAGGTCTATAAATTTCATTTAGTCTTTAATCTTTCTTTGTTTTATTATTTAAGATTCACAAAATACGTAAATGTAGGCTCAATGTGTTGTATTGCCGATGTTTAAGTTGAGGATGAAAAATTCCGTCCAGTGGGGTGGTGGGTGGGCTTGGGTGTCGAGTAAAGATATGCTGCCAAAGAGTTGAACTAATGTTGATAGATATTCGTCAGCCGGGGTGGGTGGGCTGTG
>JAYVNT010000095.1:0-2312 GCA_043758285.1 Flavobacterium sp. | reverse complement strand
TATTCAATAATTATCTTTTTGGTGATTCTTTTGGTGTCGGTTTGCAAGACGGCTAAATACATTCCTTTTAAAACGCCGGCAAGTGAAATGGATTCTATTAAAGTAGCATTTTCTATTGGTTTTTGTAAAACCACTTTTCCCTGCATGTCTAACAAAGAGAAGGCATACTTGGTGTCTTTTAATATCCCTAAATTAATGTGTAAGGTGTCCTTAGCTGGACTTGGAAAAAAACTAACTTGGTAGTCATTTTCAAATTCTTGATTGACTAATGCCGATGTGCTTGCTACTGCAAAATGCATGGTGGCTCCAATGGTTGCTTTGGCGACATTATAATTGTAAACGGGATCCATATAAACTAAGAAATCTGTACTGGTGTGCTTGTGGGTTGTTTCGTTGGTTTCAAAAAGTCCTGTTATGATTTCGTTATTGCTTTGAAACGACATATAATCTGAGGCATAAGCATAGGATAAAAGTGTGTTTAAAGGTGAATATAAGCCAACACAGGTTATCAATTGGTCTGTCATATCGCTGGATGCAGCATTGTTTGTGGAAGGCGAATTATTGGTGTCTCTTTCGCAAGTAATCGTATCATTGGTCAAACCGGCAACGCCTCCAACCTCATCAATATTGAGTACTAAACGAATATCCATTTTAGGGTTTGTTCCATTTACAACAGTGTTTACATAGTGTTTGCTGCCATACAATCCGTCTTCTTCTCCACTGAAATTGATAAATTTTATAGAATATTCTGTTGGAATGTTTTGTAATAAACGAGCGGTTTCTAATATTGAAACTAAACCGCTTCCGTTATCATTTGTTCCTGTTCCGCCAATAGAATCGTAATGTCCGCAAACAATTAGGTATGTATTTGGGTAAAGGGTTCCAACTTTGGTCAGAATAAGGTTTTTGCAAACGGAAGCTGAACCTGTATAGGTATATAAATCTTCTTGGATTTGGCTTGCGGTATATCCATAGCTCAAGTATTTATTTTTTAACCAATCAAATGTGTTTTGTAGTGCCGGTGTTCCTCTTCGTTTTAATCCTAAAGATTGATACTCTGTTAAATTATTATTGATATTAACCTGTGAACATTGGTTGGCTGTTGCACCATAAAAGGGATTAAATGCTTGGGAATATCCTTTTGAAAAGAAGCATAAGAAGGATATTAAAAATAATACGTTTTTCATTGGTATGGTGGTAGGTAAAAATTAGTTTTAATAGAAAATTGATAACAAATGTAGCAAAATAGTATTCATTTTAATTGGCAGAAAATTATATTTATTCGCTTTTCAAATGATTATATATAAGGCCGTTACTTTTTTTTAACCAAACCTTAAGAATCTTATTTCGTCCTTTGGCACACCATTTGAAATGTAGTAATCAACAATAGCATTTGTTCGAAGAAGTAGGATCCCGAGGTTTTGGGAGAAAGAACAAAATTATTAATTCAAATAATACTGATTATGAAAAGAATTACGTTTTTAGTAGCTAGCATTTTACTAGTTGGAAGTGTAGCGAAAGCATCGGAAGTAATCAAAAAGTCTGATGAAGTGAGAAGATATGATTATCGTTTTGATGAGCCAATATCATTTACAGAACGAGGGATAGTGTTTTTTGTTTTTCCGAATGGAGAATTTGATTTTAACACTCGTCCTGAATACAGCCAAGGCGATTATTTTTATAAAACCGCTGGAAGAAGAGGTCCTGAAGTTCAAGCTAGAGGTACTGAAAATTATGGCACTCGAATAGAGCATGATGGTTTTGGTAGGGTTAGACGCATTGGTAACACGTTTATCAATTATGACAATAATAATAGGGTAAATAGAATTGGGAGTGTTTATATGCAATACAACCGATTTGCTTTAATTCAAATTGGAGGAATGCAAATTATTTACAATCGTCGTGGAGATATTGTTGATACTGTTGGGAGCATAAAAGGTTATGGTGGATATGCATATACTAATAATTACAATAATTATTATGATGCCAATGATAATTATTCAACGTCAAACAATAACGATAACAATACGGATAACTACTATTATAAAAATGATGGTACGAAAGCAAGAATAGAAAATGAAAAAGAAAGAAGATAAGTTTAGGTTAGATTGATTGGTTAGTTTGTTTTGACGAAGGAAATCCCGCAAAGTTGGAAAACGATGCGGGATTTTCGATTTTAAATAATGACGTAATTAATGACTTCCTTCTACATCCATTTCAATGAAATCGACATCAATGTTTTGTTTCTTTAAAATACTTTTTACCAAAACGGCAAACAAAGTCAAATATGCAAAACAAACCACCGTAACAAT
>JAYVNT010000094.1:0-2313 GCA_043758285.1 Flavobacterium sp. | reverse complement strand
GAAAAAGAAGATGCAATATTTTTCAAAGACAATAAACTAAGGTAACTTTACAAGTAAATTTTCCATTCTCAATTCTCACATTCTCAACTTTCCATTCTCAATTATCAACTTTCAATTAAAATACTGCAATTTAACCCCAAAAACCGATACAAATGCTTCATGTTTCGTTATTTTCTGAGCCAGACTTAGGTTTTTCATATATTTTAGTAAAATTAAAGCCCGAAACACAAGCAGCAATTCTGCAAGAAAAACTTTATTTTTCAGAAAGCGATCAACTTGAATTTGAGGCGGTTTCGCATCCAGCCAAGCAATTAGAGTGGTTGGCGAGTAGGTATGCCATCCATACATTATTAGAAAACAATGAACTGATTTATAAAGGTTTACGAAAAGATAGTGCTGGCAAACCATTTTTAGAAGGAAACAATTTTCATTTTTCGCTCTCACATACACAAGGATATGCGGCAGCTGTGATTCATCCTAAAAAACCTATTGGTATTGACATCGAATTGGTTTCAACTAAATTATCTCGGGTAGCATACAAATTTTTATCAATTTCAGAATTGAAAGAAGCAGGAGATTCACTTGAAAAATTATGTGTGTATTGGGCAGCCAAAGAAGCGCTGTATAAATTACACGGTAAAAAAGGAGAAATAAGTTTTTTAGAGAATTTAAGTATCGAGCCTTTTGAGATTGGGAAAGATTTTTTTTGGATAAAAGGCAAAATTACTTTAACTAATTGGGAGCAAAATTTTAAAATTTTGATAAGAAAGATGGGAGAATTGTATTTGGCAATAGCCTTCTAAATCACAAACTTAAGCTGCATTGTTTGCAGGAATCACTATCCAACAAAAATGCCGTCATTATAGAATTTTTTCAAAATGACGGCATTATTTTTAACTATTTTTTACTTCATTTTCAACACTACTGCCCCTAATGGAGGGAACACAACGGGCATTGAAAAGGGTCTTCCTTGCCAAGGTATTGGTTCAGCTTTTATGTCTGTTGCATTGACTTTCCCACTTCCCCAAAACTGTGTAGCGTCTGAGTTAAAAACTTCTGCCCAGCTACCTTCTGACTTTACACCAATTCTATAATCTGTTCTTGGTACGGGAGTCATGTTTAGGGCTACAATGAGGGTATCTTTTTCATCGTAGCTTTTTCTTGCAAAAATCATAATGGCATTTTGAGCATCTGAGGCATCAATCCATTCAAATCCAGCCGAATCAAATTGGAGTTCGGTTAATCCCTTTTCAGTTTTATAAAGATGGTTTAATGCCTTTATTGTTTCTTGAATACCTTTGTGCGGTGCATATTCAGTCAAATGCCAGTCGAGGCTTTGAGCAAAATTCCACTCAGAAGTTTGACCAAATTCACCTCCTTGAAAGATCAGGTTAGTGCCTGGGTGCATAAACATATAAGAAAACAACAAGCGTAAATTGGCAAAACGTTGCCATTCATCGCCTGGCATTTTACCAACCAAAGACTCTTTTCCGTAAACCACTTCATCGTGCGAGAATGGTAACATAAAGTTTTCGGTAAAGGCATAAACGAGCGAGAAAGTAATTTCATTTTGGTGCCATTTGCGGTACATAGGATCTTTAGAAAAATACTTGAGGGTATCGTTCATCCAACCCATCATCCATTTTTGTCCAAAACCTAAACCTCCTGCATAAATAGGACGAGAAACCCCTGTGTAGGAAGTAGATTCTTCTGCAATCATCTGTACATCTGGACAAGTTGCATACACACTTTCATTCAATTCTTTGAACAATGAAACGGCTTCTAAATTATGATTTCCACCAAAAATGTTGGGGTCCCATTCGCCCTCGTTTCTTGAATAATCTAAATACAACATCGAAGCTACGGCATCAACTCTCAGCCCGTCGGCATGATAGCGTTCGAGCCAGTACATGGCGTTTGAGATGAGGAAACTACGAACTTCATTTCTTCCATAGTTAAAAATATACGATTTCCAATCGGGGTGATAGCCTTTTTTCATATCGGGGTATTCGTACAAATGGCTACCATCGTACTCATACAAAGCGTGAGCATCACCAGGGAAATGACTGGGAACCCAATCTAAAATTACTCCAATATCATTTTTATGGAGCTCTTCTACCAAGTGCATGAAATCCTGCGGTTCTCCAAAACGAGAAGACGGAGCAAAATAACCTGTTACTTGATAACCCCAAGATGGCGAGTAGGGATGCTCCATCACAGGCATAAACTCTACGTGGGTAAAGCCCATTTCTTTTACATAAGTTACTAACTGAACGGCTAACTCTTTGTAAGTCAAGAATTTTTCGGGGTCGT
>JAYVNT010000093.1:0-2315 GCA_043758285.1 Flavobacterium sp. | reverse complement strand
TGATGAAACAAATTTTTCGCCCCCTATTCTTCTAAGAAAAACAAAATACCCTTCAGTTATAGAGCTGCTTACGGACTTATCTTTATATCCTATTGTATGCGAAAGTCTATCAATATCTTCTAATAAATCTGCATAGTTTTCAATGATTGATTTAACTTCTATACAAATACTACTTTTTCCATTGTTAGCATCGTATATTGCAATATCAATTTTACCTTCTCTAATAGTTTTTTTTGATTTAATCGTCTTTGTTTCCGAATTCAAGAATTCATCCCAAGTAGTTTCATTTTCAAAGCCTTTTTTTAAAAATCCAGTAGCGTCTTCTTCTAAATGAATAGCAAAATCATAGTTGTTTGCCTCATTCCACTTGATTAACTCTTGCGCAATATTTACAGTAAATAAATATTCGGTAATAGAAGATTGAAGAGAATCCCAACTGGTTTTTAAAACCAAATTTTGATGATAACCATTTATCATCCCGTTAATAATGTATGGTGAAATATCTATCATTTTTTCGTTTTTCATTTTTATAAATATTTTTCTACATCAGCTGATGCTGTTTTAAATAATTCCTGAAACCAAAAATCTACCAACTCACTTGTGTTTATTGGATTTTTAAGGTCGTAACATTCTCTATTATCCCTATTACGAAATAATACAGCAACTTCTTTTTGTGTTGTTTGTCCGTAAGTAAATGGAGTTGCCCAACCAATTATATTTGCAGAATAATAAAGTCGGTAATAATTTTCGGCTAACAACTTTCGATTGTTTTCATTTCCAAAAACTTGGAACAATTGAAATGTAACTTGGTAATCTTGAGTTGTAACAACTCTTATACCTTCGTTTTCTAAGTCGCCTATAACACACTCTAACAAAAAGCCACTTAGGGAGCAATGTGCATTACTAACGTATTCACTAAAGAGGTAATGACCTGTACCACCAATTAGTGGTGTTTGTAGAAATTTTATTTTTTGATTAAATGCCTCTTTAAATTTCTTTATTTCTTCCTTAGCTGCTGCAATTGCTTCGATGTTTTGTTGTAGTCGCACCAATGCTTTTTTTTCTTCGAGCTTATTTTTTAAATGCTCGTACCTATCTTCCAAGGTTATTGGTTTAACAGCTCCGCCCTCTTCGGTTACTTTGAACTCTATAAACTTTGCAAGTTGTTCTATCGTAAAAATAGTAGGATTGGCATATAAACGATTGGTAGGATACCATTCTGGAGCAAATCCTGCTTCGGTTGGAATAACCATTAAGAAGTTGTAACCCTTCTTAATCCTATCCATTATTGCGTTTTGTTCCAATTCTGTATAAAAAGATTCGCTCCATTCCTTACGTGATAAAATGAGAACTACACGCGCCTCTTCCTTAAATACTTTAGCAAATTTTACTGGGCCAGATTTAGAGACTAATTCTTCTTGATTGTTTTCATAAAAAAATATCTTTAAACTTGGATTGATAGCAACTACTAACTTGCGAGCAAAATCCACATCTTGCTTACAAAGTGAAAAGGCTATATCATATTTAAAAGTATGCATTTTACTATACGTTTAATTTAAAGTTTGTAAGCAATTGATTGAGCAATGCTTCAGCATTTGCATTTGGCAAACCAAAGGTTACAAACATTTGCTGTGCAGGTAATTCGTTTTTCATTATTGTTGCAAATGCCTGTAAATCGGCAGCAATGCTTGGCGGAATGGTAAACGTATTAGTTGGTGTTAACATTGCTACTAACCTAAACACATCGGTTTTATGTTTGGCTATTTTTTTTGCATCTATTTGTTCTCCCTTTTCTTTTTGTTCAGTTAAATTGAGGAAAGCTTTAGCCTTTAAACATACCAGTGCTTCGATGTTTGCCAAGTGTAAATCTTGTTGCGGTGTTGAATGTTGTAGTGTGAAGTTGTAATAATCTTCATCCATTAATATCGCTGATAGATTTGATAAATCATCATCTACCGGAATGGGTGTAAAGTTGCCTTCGCCTTCAAAATCAACAGCATCAGGAATGCGCGAAAAAAGTTCTATTTGCTTTGGAAACTCCTTGTTTGCAGGTTTTAAGAAACGGTAATACTTGCGCTCGTCTGCACTTTTTTGTTGAAGTTCATATCCCGCTTCTTTTATAAATGCCCAAAATTGCTTTACAAAATCAGCACTTAAAGCTTCTACAATTAAAATCATATCAATGTCTTGTGTACCGCGTGGTACAAAGCCTTGCTCTTCCATTATAATATCGCAAGCTGTGCCACCGATAATAATATACTTATCAGGAAACGCTTTAAAATATTTTTTAAATTTTTCTATACCTATTACCATTG
>JAYVNT010000092.1:0-2316 GCA_043758285.1 Flavobacterium sp. | reverse complement strand
TATTTGGTTATGTAAAAGACAGTTTGAACGGCGAAACTTTAATAGGAGCGAATGTTTATGGATTAAAAAATCAGAGAGGTGCTTCATCAAATAATTATGGTTTTTACAGCTTTGAAATTTTAAAAGATGAAAAAATTAGTCTGCGAATCAGCTATGTAGGATATACAACTTTAGAAGTGGAATTGAAAGTAACAAAAGATACCAGTATCGATTTTTTATTGAATCCGCAAACGCTTAAAGAAGTAGAAATTAAAAGTGCTCATGCGCAGATTCTTGAACATGGAATTTTAAATATTCCCGTTGCACGCTTGCAAGCAATCCCAAGTTTAGCAGGAGAAACTGATTTAATAAAAGCATTAGCGTTTTTGCCTGGCATAGCCGGCGGAACAGAAGGAACTTCTAATCTATATATTCGCGGCGGCACACCCGATCAAAATTTAATAATGATTGACGGTTCTACTGTTTATAATACCTCGCACTTGTTTGGCTTTTTTTCAGTTTTTAATCCGCTTGCAGTAAAGTCATTGAGTGTCTATAAAGGTGGATTTCCTGCGCGATACGGCGGGAGGCTTTCTTCAGTTTTGGACATCACAATGAAAGAAGGAAATAACCAAAAGCGAACAAGTGAATTATCGGTGGGCATTTTAAATTCCAGTTTTATAACAGAAGGTCCCATTCAGAAAGGAAGAAGTTCTTACATGGTTTCGGGTAGGTTTTCTTATTTGGAATTGTTAAATAGTTTGGTCAATCTATTACAAATTGGAAATACAAATGGTGCAGTTGATTTTCTCATTTACGATTTTAATGCAAAAGTCCATTTCGATATTTCAAAAAATCAAAAACTTTTTATCAGTAGTTATTTTGGAAAAGACAATTACAAAGTCGGTACTCAAGATTCAACTTTTGGCAAACACGATATAACGCGCTGGGGAAATGAAACTTTTAGCGTGCGGTATTCAAATATTGTTAAGCCGAATTTTTTCTTCAACGCACAATTTAACTACACAAATTACCACTTTAACCCCACCGGAACAAGAGATAGTAGCTCCGTTCGTTTGTACGAATTTACAAAATCTTCAACAGTCAGAGATATTGCTGCAAAACTCAATGGCGATTACATCACTGGAAATCACAACCTTAAATTCGGAACGGAATTGACGCAACATCATTTCGCACCGAATAAGCTCACAGTTTATTCTTTTGATGGACAGACGGGTATAACACAGAGCAATCAAGATTCAGTTTATAATCCGTTAAGCGTTGCTTTTTTCGTTGAAGATAACTTTTCTTTGACTAAACATCTTTTCGTAAATATAGGTCTCAGAGAATTTAACTACATCACGTCCTATCGGAATTTTACCAGTTTTGAGCCGCGTTTTCTTTTAACTTTTAAACCGAATGCGACTCAATCGTTTGATTTTTCATTTACCAAAATGAGTCAGAATTTGCACTTACTGACGACAGCAAGTTCTGGTGCTTCGAACGACGTTTGGGTGCCCGCTACAAAAAACGCACCTTTAGAAACAGCTTGGCAAATTGCAGCAAGTTATACAAAAAATTTCGACGAATCAGGATGGAGCGTTCAGTTTGAAACATACTATAAGCGTATGGATAGTTTGATTGATTACAGAAATGGTGTCAATATTTTTGCTGTTGATAAAACTTGGGAACAACTGATTGAACGCAATGGAATTGGCAGAGCGTATGGAGCAGAATTTTTGTTACGGAAAGATGGCGGAAAAATAAACGGATGGATAAGCTATACATTGGCATGGAGCGAACGAAAATTTGACAATATTAATTCAGGGACATGGTATTTTGACCATTATGACAGGAGGCACAATTTTAATACTGTACTTCAATATGCGCTATCAGAAAAGTGGATAATAAACGCCAATTTTGTTTTACAATCTGGCTATGTTATTGATCTGCCCAATGTCATTTATTACAATGCTCAAGGTTATTACCAAACATTTTATAACAGCCGCAATAACGCACGAACTAAAATTTACCAACGTCTGGACATTGGCATAACAAAAACCTATAAAACCAAAAAAGGGAATGAAGCTAAATGGAATTTTTCAGTGTATAATGCTTACGGTTATAAAAATCCATATTCAGTATCCTACGAAATTGGATATAGCATTTATTATCCGACGGCTATTCCGTATTCTGGCAAAGTAGTAACTACCTCTATTTTCAATTTCATTCCAGGCATCAGCTATTCGTTAAAGTTTAAATAGTTTTTAAGACATCACTTTTCAAGCAGGAAAAAATGTTTTGTTAATTTAATTGTTTCACATAATCCGTATTTGT
>JAYVNT010000091.1:0-7338 GCA_043758285.1 Flavobacterium sp. | reverse complement strand
CCTTTGTTATTCATAAACTGAATGATACTTCCACCTTTAGTTTCAATTGCACCATATTCACCATGAATAAAATTTTTCCATTCCCAAGCTTGTGAACCAACGAAGATCATACCACCAAGAATAGTCAACAGCATATAGAACGCAACCTTTTTTTGTTTCATGTGATGACCAGCATCAACGGCTAAAACCATGGTTACGGAGGAGAAAATCAAAATAAAAGTCATCAATGCCACATAATACATCGGTGCTTCTACACCATGCATAAACGGAAAGTGGGTAAACACTTCATCGGCAATAGGCCAATTATCAATAAATTTAAATCTTGAAAAACCATACGCAGCAAGAAATCCAGAGAAGGTTAAAGCATCTGATATGATGAAAAACCACATCATCAATTTGCCATAACTTGCTCCCATTGGCTCATTTCCGCCACCCCAAGTGTCTTCAGTAGTATTTGCAGTAGTAACTGTAGCTCCCATAAAAGTTATAAGTTAAAAAGTTCCCAAATTTAGATTTTTTTTCTTATTTAAAGAAATATAAAAACAAAAACAAACTAACCCACAAGAAATCAAGAAAGTGCCAATACATCGCACCTAGTTCAATTCCAAGTGGTTGACCTGAATTGTATTTTTGTTTAAAATGATTATAAATTATGATTAAAAGTGAAATCAATCCACCTGCAAGATGCACCAAGTGAACCGTCGCTATTACGTATAAAAAAGTAGTGGCAATATTGCTCTCAGGACCTGTAAAAAAATAACCGCTTTCCATCAATTGTCCAAACCCTTTGAATTGTAAAAACACAAAAGAAATTCCTAATGCCAATGTTAGTAAAAGGAAATTGGTTGTCGCTTGTCGGTTGTCTTTTTGAATGGCTTTTTTGGCTAAATGAAAGGTAACACTACACAAGATTATCGCTGCTGTACTGAAGTAAAAAGCAGTTGGCAACTGGAAATCTTTCATCCAATCTTCTCGCGATTTACTCACTACCACAGCACTTACTATTCCGGCAAACATCATCGTCATGCTTCCCATGGCAAACAATAAAAGCAGTTTTGCTGATCTTGCTTTTCTTTCTTTATGTTCTAGAGCGGTCATTGTCATATCAAATTATCTTAAAAATTTATCAATAATATATACTAATTGCAGCAACGATATATATGAAACACTCACCAGCATTAAGGTTCGAGCCGCTTTTGAAGTTCTTAGTTGGTACAACTTCACCGCATAAAAAATCATCCAAATTCCCAACAAAAATACCATTCCTGCCGCAATGGGTGATAAAAACAATCTCCCGGTATATCCTAAACACGGCAACATCGAAGCAACTAAGAGCCAAACTGAGTATAGAATAATTTGCAAAGCGGTTGCCGTATCTTTTTTTCCTGTTGGCAACATAAAGAAACCCGCTTTTCGATAATCGTCATCCAAAAACCAACCAATCGCCCAAAAGTGCGGAAACTGCCAAAAGAATTGTATCAAGAAAAGCGTTCCTGCCTCTATACCAAAATTATTCGTTGCCGCAACCCAACCCAACATGAAGGGAATAGCACCTGGAAATGCACCCACAAAAACCGAAAGTGGTGTGTATTGCTTTAACGGAGTATAAACACTGGTGTACAGAAATATGGAAATCGCGCCAAACATAGCCGATTTTGGATTGATACCATACAACAATATCAAACCAACGATGGTCAGCAGACTGGCGATAAAAAATGCGTAATTGGGAGACATTCTCCCCGAAGCTACTGGACGGTTTTTGGTTCTGTCCATCAAAGCGTCAAGGTCTTTTTCGATGACTTGGTTGAAGGCGTTAGAAGCACCAACCATGCAATAACCACCGAGGGCTAACATTAATAAAGTGGTAATTTTTAAATCATGAAAGTCGAGTACGCCAAGCAAATACCCCGCAATAGAAGAAAAGACTACACTGACAGCTAAACCTGCTTTGGTGATTGCTGCAAAATCAATCGCGATTTTTTTGAAGGAAAATGTAATGGAAGTAGCGTTCATCAAACTTTTAAACTGCCGCAAAGGTACTTTATAGAAAATGATTTGGCAAAAAAACAATTCATAAAATTGTTTGATAGAGATTAACTTTTTTTTGGCTTTTTTTAGACCATCATTGTACTAAAATAGACCATTATTGTACTAAAACAGACCATGATGGACTAAAAACAGACCATCTTTGTACTTGGACAGACCATGATGGACTAAAAACAGACCATCTTTGTACTTAGACAGACCATGATGGACTAAAAACAGACCATCTTTGTACTTAGACAGACCATGATGGACTAAAAACAGACCATCATGGTCTAAAATGAAAACCAATACCATTCCCATTGACAATTACTTTCAATTCCGATTTCTGAAAGAACGAAACTTGTTTTTTAGGTGCCGAATTATAATCGTCAATAGCTTCTTTGATAGTCTTTACACCCGCTAGTCTTACTGGAATTCCAACAATACTGGTAGCAATACCAATAATAAGCAATGCTGGTCCTCCGCCTCCGCCACTACTGGCATTTGACAAATTACTCAAGCCACCGCCAATAAAAAGTCCTATGCCGCCACCGATAAGAATACTCCCGAGCGAAGCACCACTTTTACCTTTTTTATATTTTTCATAAATAATTGGGGTGTTTTTTAAAAGTGTCTCAAGCTTTTCATCACTGACCTTTTCACTATTCATATAAATTTTTGAAGCTGATTGATACACTAATTTTTCTTCTTCCGATTTGTTTGCAATGACGGCTGTATTATTTTTAATCATTGGATCAATAGTAACTTTATTTACCATTGGTTTCTTATCCGCTTCATATACTACTGCTCCAAAACCATCCAAAATTGTTTTTATAGATGCTAACGAATACGTTGTTTCCGTTTTAGAAACTTCATTAAAATAAGTAGCATTACCATTTTCAATGGTAAGGTTTTTAAACTCAAGAATTGAGTTACTATTAAACGTGATATACCCACTTTTTATAACCTTCTTTTCTTGCGAAAAAGAAAAAAGATTTACAAATAAAAACAAAAGGACTAACGTTTTTTTCATGTTAAAAAAGTTTAAAATCTATTAATAATCAAAATACCAGTTAAAAATATCGCATCGTAATCCAAGGGAGAACCAAGTCGTGCTTTCTTTAAAAGCCGTTGCAGTTTCGGTTGTTGGGTTAAAGTTTCTGTAGATAAAACTACCAAATAGTTTCATGTTGGTCGCAGGATTTATCAAATAACCAGCTTGCAAATCGGTGATGAATATGCTGGTTTTGTTACCTTGTCCAATGTTTACGCCGGTGTCATAAGGTCTGTTATCGTTGTAACTTAAATAAATATTGCTGCCGTAATTATAATTATCGGTTCCGTTGTTGAAATCCAATCCGCGTTCGCCAACCGTAACTTTAGCATCGGCAAAATAGCGTCCGTTATGATAACGCGCAATGGCAATAAATTCTTTGAAATTTCCTCCCCATTGGTGTCCTAAACTTTGGTTGTTGTGACCATAATTGGTAATGGGGTCGCTATGCGAGTACACATATGGTCTAACATGGTTGTATTCCAGCTGCAACATTAAATTTTTGATGTTGAAAGCGTTATAATATTTGGCGCCAAGTTGGTAAGCGTATTTATTTTTCCAGCTTTGATTTCCAGCTTTTACATCATTCAATGAAAACTCGTCTAACAAAAACTGTCCGTAGAAATTGATTTGATTATTCAATTTTACTTTAGTGGTCAGACCCAACAAGGCATTACCCGTTCGTGCGGAAGAAGTAAACTCAACCGTACGATAGAATATAATGGGGTTTACAAAATTAAAGTCAAACCCACGATTGTTTTGATTAGTCCAAATTACCGATTCGAATAAACCAATATTCCAACGGTTCGTAATATTCAAACTCAAATAATGACTAGCGGAAAACTTAGTTGCATAAGTTCTGTCAACAGTAGCTTCTGGACGAACGTCTTTGAGCCACATGTAAATATTGGTATATTTTATTTTCCAAAAAGTAGTGTTCAATTTAATATAAGGATACGGACTCGCGCCATCGCTCAACAATAAAGAACGATAACCATCGCCAATAAAGTTCTTGCCATAACCCAAATTCAAATTGATGAATTTACTTGGCGTATAAGACAAATTGGCTTCTGCCAAAGGAAAATCGTAAGCATTCGATTTAAAGGATTTGGCAATCCCGATTCCCGGAATAATTGCTGGATCGCCACCATCGGGTTTTATAGAATCGGCATAACGATTGAAATAATCCGAAAATCGTCCTTGGCTTTCATAAACCGTTGTTGTGAAATTTAATTCCTTCCCTAAACCACCATTAAATTGAATTCCTCTGGTGTTGATAAAAGTACTTTTGGCAATGCTTGGGTCGCTTTTTCCATACTCTAAGTCAACGATTGGGTTGAGTGTAAACCAATAATCTTCTCCTTGAATTTCGACTAAATTTTCATTCCATATTTTTCTTCCAAGCCATCCTGCTGCTTTTTTAACTAGTTTTTGATTTTCTTCTTTTAGGTTGTAATATTTTGAAACTTCAGCATAGGAAAACGGCTTTGAACCCGTATGATTATTAGCGCCAACTTGGTTCATTTCATCATCAAACTGTGAATAATAACTGTGTGAAAACGGAATGTTGATATGGCTTTCAAATTGAGGATTATCAAATTTATTATATTTCAAACTGTCCAATTCGGTCAATTGTTTGGTATTGGGTTTATAAACATTTGACGTTTTTTCGGCCAAAACTTCTGCTTCTTTTTGTGCTTGCTTTTCGGCGACACTTTGCAAAGGGAATGCAATTTTGATAGTATATCTAGAGTAAGTGGGCGCACCATTATAGGTTGCAGGATTTATTTTTGGTAATTTTTCGAAAACTCTTTTACTTTCGGCTACCAAAGCATCGTCAAGCGCATCAACATAAATTATTTTAAAATTTCCTGTATCAGCCACTTCAAAAAGCACAATGACGTTTCCTTTGAAATTATTTTGTTTTAGATTTTCGGGTACTTTGAAATTATTGTATACAAAATCTTGAACTTGGTTATAAAAACAAGTTTCCAATGCTTGAAACTGCAAGTTTTCGCAAGACGGAAAAACAGGAAATTTTTCACTGGCTATCTGAGTAACTTGTGCTTTAGAGATGCCAGCTAAAAGCAATAGTATAAACGGAAGTAGCTTTTTCATTTTTTTAAAATATCTAGATTCAAGCATTTGTTTTTATTTTTATAGGATAAAAGTAAAAAAAATCCCGTCTCATCCAAAAAATGATACGGGAGATTACTAAAGTTTCTATTTGTTTGCTGTTTTTTGCTTTTTAATTAAAACAAATAACACTAAAGCAAATGTTGCTCCGGTAAAATTTGCTAGTACGTCAAATATATCAGCATGTCGTGTTGTCGTGCATTTTTCCTGTAGAATTTCAATAAGGATTCCAAAACAAAGTGAAATTATGAGTACAATTACTATTTTTGAAATTCTCTTTTCATTTGACTTAAGCCATGAATAAAATCCCCAAAGGATTGTGAAAACAAAATGAAAGGTAAAATGAACATATTTGTCTGCACCCGAAACTCCAAAGGATGGCAAATCGGTAAACTTCACCAAGCACAAAACTGCAATTAAAACAGTCCATCCGATGGCTAAACTGAATATTGTTTTTTTAAGCACCAATGAGTTGTCTGTACCCATCACTCGAAAGTAATTCTTCTATCTCGGCAGCGTTAGCAATTTTGATTTTGACCATCCAGCCTTTTCCATAAGGATCGGTATTTACGGTTTCAGGATTTGATTCTAAATCGTCATTAAATTCAATAATTTCTCCAGACAATGGCAAGAACAAATCAGAAACTGTTTTAACAGCTTCTACGGTTCCAAAAACTTCGTCTTTGTCCAATGTTTGGTCTAGGGTTTCTACTTCAACATACACAATGTCGCCCAATTCTTTTTGTGCAAAATCAGTAATGCCAACAGTGGCTACATCGCCTTCAATTAAAACCCATTCGTGATCTTTTGTATATTTTAAATTGCTTGGTATATTCATTTTTTATTTATTATTGATATTGTAATTGATTTTTGAAATTGAAATTGATTACTTAGTTTCCAAAATTATATCGCATAGTAAAACCTGCTCTAATATTAGTCAAGGGAAACGAAGTAGAAATAACCGGTTTCGAGAAAGAATGATCGTAGAAGAAAATAGCCGTCAAGTTTTTACTTAACGAATAATCGGCTGTTAATTTTGCAGACCAAATATTTTGTCCACCACCCAATTGATTGTTATCATAATCTAAATGACGAACAATAGTTTTGTTATTTCTATAGGAGAAATCAATTTTAATATTAATGTCGCTTTTTATAATTCCTGTCGGATTATCGGCTAATTGGGATGAAAAAATAACATCTTTAAAACGGTATCCGAAACCGACAATGTATTCTTTTCCTTGAACTTCGGTCAATAAATTGTTATCAAAACTCAATGATAAACTTCTGTCTTTTTTGATTTCTGCCAATATTTTAAAAGCATTTTTAGTTTCAAAATCGATACGAATGAGTGGATTAAATTGTTCTACTAAGTTGATATTACCAATAATCGTTTTGTTATAAAAATTACCAATTCCGCCGTTGTCTTGAGCAGGTATGTTGGAATTATAATCAAGATTAGAACGGAAAGAGTTAATAGTATAAGATGCTCTGTAAGCATGCTGAATAGAGAATCGTTTGAAGTTTTCTTTAAAAAAGGCATAACGCATCAAACCATTATATTTAATTATCCAGTTAGGAATAGGAATATCTCTAAAAGGACTGAGAGAAATGTCTTTGGCTCTATCTCCAGATTTTTCTTGAAATTTACCACTCGAAATATCCAACATATAAACCCCTGACCCTGTATAAGCAGCTAAAAATGAAGGAATTAAAACTGCTTGATTATTTTTTCCAAAACCAATAGGATATCCATTATTAGAATTATAGAAATTATAATTCGGATCAGAAACGGCTGGAATTGGATTCTGAGTATCACCATATCTTGGTATATTCGAACCACCATAATATTGATTTGCTAGTCTATCAGCAATTATCAATCGGTTATTTCTAAATTCATCAAATGACGCGGAACCATTTTCATCACTGGCTTTAAAGGATGTTTTTAGCATAATGGTAGAAATAGAGAAGTTGCCAAAATTATACGGCGATTGTGGATGGTAATCCCCGTTTGAATCAACGTTATATTGTTCTGAGAAGTTGTTAGCAAAGGTTCTATCCGCACTCAAATCAATTTTAAAATCTGGAAATAAATCTAAATTAGCCGTAAAGTTCAACGTTTTAGT
>JAYVNT010000090.1:0-2318 GCA_043758285.1 Flavobacterium sp. | reverse complement strand
AAAAGATTTTTTTTAAGACTTATCAATGTTCCGGATTAACTTTAGAAAACAAGCTTTTTTAACAACAAAAATGGTCAACCTATTTCAGGGCAAGACAGCGACACCACAACACTTCGATTAACTACAAGCAACCAAGCATTGGACTTGTAGAAAAAATCTACTTCTTACGAAAAAAATTAGTAAAATGCTTATCTTCACGCCAATGTTATAAATAAGTAAATGAACATAGATAAAACCATAAAAGACAGGAAAATAGAGCTACTATCTTACTTCAGAGACAGGGCAAGCGAAGCATTAACTGCAATCAAAGAAAAGTTCGCTGAAACACAATTTGAAAAAAGAGGTGAAGCCATTAATAAAGCATTGAGGGTTTCAAAAGACAATATGATAGAAACTTTGAAGCAACAAGCTGAAAAAGAAAAATGGACAAACAAAGAGAGGCTTGAATGTATTCTTATGATTACTTACTGCAACATTGTAGTAATGATTGAAGGTAGGAATTCTGTTAGACCATATGAGTATATGGACTTCTCTCGTAGAGTTGGTGAATTATGGGACCCATTTTGTAAACTATGTTTTTACTATCCAATCAATAATCTTTCACTTTTCATACCACCCCTATTTTCAGAAGTCAAAAAGAAAATGACTGATGAAATCGCTGAGTACATTAACAAATTAACCATTACGGACGATGAAAAACAAGAATTAAAAAAATACTACGACAAAGTTTGGAGTTTAGTTAGTTCAGGTGAAATACAATTAGAACTTGACCTGCATTTTAAACACAACGACCAAAAATATGTTGTTGACTTTAAAAGCGGTTTTGGCTCAAATGAAAAAGGCAATACAAACAGACTTTTATTAGTTGCTACAATTTATCAAAATCTTGAGGAGAACTATAAGTGTTTGCTTTTTGTAAGAGCGGAAGAAAACAATAGTTATTTCAACACTTTGAAAAATTCGGGCATTTGGGATGCTTATTGTGGAAGCGAAGCTTACGAAAAAATCAAAGAATATTCAGGCTACGATTTGAAATTGTGGACTGATACAAATATTAATTGGGCTACTGACTTTAATGCTGAAACGACTGCACATTTTACTGATAATAACTTACTTCAATATCTACTTTGGTAATGATAAATGAAGCAAGAAAATATCAAGCATTTTACACCAAATCAACACCCATTGTCGATTATATGGTTGACAAGCTTTTGCTTGAACCAACCGACAAAATATTTGAACCTTGTGGTGGAGATGGCGTATTTATAGAGGCAATTTTAGACGTAAACGAATTTGCCAACATTGACATTTGCGAATTAAATCCAGCTTCTATTGCCGTTTTGCAAAGCAAATTTTCAGCTTTCCAAAATGTAACTATCAGAGAGTGTGATACTTTACTTGACAATGATTTAAGTTTCAATTCAAACTTTGGTGGATACTATGATAAAATAATTGCCAATCCACCTTATGGGGCGTGGCAAGATTTAGAGAAAAGGGTTGTACTGAAAAAAATGTATTCCGACTTATACACAAAAGAAAGCTACGCACTGTTTCTTTTCCGTTGCATTGAGTTATTAAAAGAAGACGGAATTTTGTCATTCATTATTCCCGATACATTTTTGAATTTGCATATGCACAAAGCAATCAGAAAGCATATTTTAACTAAATCAAAAATTGTCGAATTAGCTTTGTTTCCATCTTCATTTTTTCCAGGTGTAAACTTTGGATATGCAAATCTTTCCATTATTACCCTACAAAAAAAAAGCAATCTAAAAGAATGCTTTTCCAATAGTTTCAATGTGCTAACTAATTTCTCAACGGTTGAGCAATTAGCAGAAATCAACAAAGAGGAACTGAAAGTTTATTCATTTTCACAACAAGAAATATTTTCAAACCCCGACTATGCTTTTTTTATATCAGACAATTCAAACATTTCAAAAGCTATAAATGAAGCTGCATTAAAAGTTGGAGATATTGCTAATTGTGTGACAGGTTTTTATTCGGGAGACGACAAGACTTTTTTGCAAGTCAATAGTGCAGACTTGAAAAATGGGAAAAACTATGATTTAGTTGACCCCAATAAAATCAATCGAGAATATAAAAATGTTACCAATATCCTTGATGGTTTTGACAGTGATAAACACTTCTTACCAGTCGTAAAAGGTGGTAACACAAAATATTTAAAGCCAGAAGGTTGGTTTATGAATTGGAGTAAGGAAGCGGTTTTGCATTATAAGAAAGACAAAAAAGCACGTTTCCAAAATCCTCAATATTATTTTAAGTTTGGTGTTGGTGTTCCAATGATAAGTTCTTCAAGC
>JAYVNT010000089.1:0-7341 GCA_043758285.1 Flavobacterium sp. | reverse complement strand
TTCCTGAGAAACTTAAGCTAGATAATAAAATCAAAACAATTAATATAGTGGCTAATGTCCAAGTACTTTTGTCTAAAAAATCAGTCGTTTTTTGAACGCCACCCATTTGTGTTGAACCACCTAATGAAGAGGATAAACCGCCACCTTTAGGGTTTTGAACCATAACTACTATGATCAATAGAAAACAAACTATTGTTATTAATACCAAAAAGATTGAAAATGTGCTCATTACTTAGTTATTATTTTGTTGTAAAATATTGATATCCGAGATTCGGTCTGCAAAGAAACTACTTTTTTCTGGATATTTCAAAATTAATATTTTATAAGCTTGAATTGCTTTTGAATATTTTTTTTGTTCCAAATATACTCTTGCCAAAGTTTCTGTCATCAGGTAAGAAGTATCATCTGCAATAGATTCCTTTACTGGAATTGTGGCATCTTTTGCTATTGGAGTTATCTTCGGATTGTTTTCGATAAACTTATCAATTAAGTCTATTTTTTTCTTTTTATCGTCAGTAGTTGATATTTTGATTTCTTCTCTGACAATTGGTTTTAAACGCGATAATTGCAACCATTCTTGAAACGAATGTTTTTCGTTTTTAGAAAATTCTAATGGCTTTCCGATGGCTAATTTTTCTTCAGCTTTTTGCTCTTCGGTTGTCGTAGCTTGTTTGATGGAAGTTAAAATCGATTGTTCTAAAGCATCAACAACAGGTTGCTTTTCTTTCACAATTAAGTGTTCGCTTTCAACAACACTCATATTCATTAATTCTTCTAATTTCTTCTCGTACAGTCCTTTTTGTACTGAAACAAATGAATCTGAAGTGATAAAATCAAACAAAATACTCCTATCTGTTGTATAAGCGGCAGAAACTTTTAATGCATAATTATAATTAAAACTATCTTGATTATACAAATGTTTTAACTTCAACACACGAGCACTCTGAAAATAAGGAAACGCTTCCAAAACTGTATCCAATGTCCCAGCATATCTATCATTGACAGCATCAGGTTTGTTAAGTAAGTATGTGTAATCTGTTAAATTCAATTTTATTATAGGTTGTAATTTTGTTTTCTGCTAACTAAATACTGAACACTTTTCTCTACCATTTGGCTAAAGACTCATTAAATATATCCTGCGTTATCCGCTCAAAAATTTCATCGATATATCCATTCAATACAGAGCCCGTCGGAAGAGTGCTCCCTTCATAATCTCTATAAAACGAAAAGCGTTTTTCAAAATTATCGGCCTCTTTATTTTTATTGCTAAAACGAACTTTAACAGAAATAGTCAATCTGCTTTGAGCCGCAGTTTGATTGGCTGTTGCTTGCATTGGGGTTATTCTATATTCTACAATTTCTCCTTCATAAAGCAAATCACCATTGGAACTTGTTAAATTCAAATTAGTTTGATTTTGTATAAGTTCCTGAAGTTTAATCGTAAATTTTCGGTCAATTCCGGGTTCAATTAATTCTGAATTGTTTTGAAAATAATTAACCTGAAACGTTTTGGCATTAATTTTCCCCGTTCCAGTAAAGTTATACACTGAACAGCTGTTTAAACTGATAGAAATAATGAAAAAAGAAAGTATTTTTAAAAACTTCATGATAACATTTAAAGCCGCTAAAGTAATTCTTTTTCCCTAATTATAGAATTAGTTACTGATAGTAATAATCGGCAAAAGAATAATCGGCAACTGAATTGTTGTTGCTATCTAAAACCTCAACCCCAACGTATGAAATTTTGCTGTCTGCAACTAAACCATAATTATAATAGTACGGGTCGGTTGATCCTTTGTCAAAACCATTTGGAATTTCTTTTGAAGCTTGACAGTCAATAAAGAAATTTGGGTCTGTCAGTGATTTTACTCTTGCCACGGCTAAAACTGCATTATAAATTGGGTTAGTGCCAAATGCCGTAGGATTAAAATTAAAATTTTTAACAACATCGGTTACTCCCCCATTTGATTTTTCAAACGAAGTCATATTTCCATTAGCATAAGTCATGTGGAACGCTCCTGCATTAGAACCAGTTCGAGTATAGTTTACAGCTAATTTATCTGAATTTAATTGACAGCTTATACTAAAAGTACCAGAGTAAGTATAAGTTTGAGTAGCAGAATCAAAATTATAATCCAAACCGTTTATGCTTTTGATTGTATTTTCAGAGTTGTAAACGATGTTGGTAGTTTCAGAAACAATTCCGTCTTCATATTTTATATCACTAATAACACGATTTTGTTCGTCGTAGGTAAATTTTTCAACAATAGCTCCATCAGCAAGTGTAATGTTCGTTAATAAGTTATTGCTAATATTCCAATGTCTTTCGTTGGTGCTACTATGATAAAAAACAACTTTTTGTAAAACTAAAGCACTAACACTATTATCGTCATTATCACTACAAGAAATCAGCGTAATAATAATAACAAAAAGAAAGACAATCTTTTTCATAAAAGTAATTTTTGATTCGTAAACTTATAAAAGTATTTGCCAAATAAAAAAATTATAAGTCATACTGCTTAATTTTTCGGTAAAGTGTTCTCTCCGAAATCCCTAATTCGTCTGCTGCCGCTTTTCGTTTGCCTTTGTTTTTTTCCAAAGATTTTTTGATAAGTTCAATTTCTTTTTGTTCCAATTTCAAAACTTCTTCCTCTTCGACGGTTTCAGCATCAAGATAATTTTGGTTGTCATCATCATCAAATTCTTCTTGTTCTTCATTTTGGGATGCCGTTTTATTCAATCGTGGTTCTTCGTCAAAATGAGAATTAGCATCCTCTTTTTGACCAAACACTTTTTGAATTAAATTTTTGTTCATTTCCTGCACTTTAGAACTTCCGTTTTGCATCAATTCCATGGTTAGTTTTTTCAAATCATGCAAATCACTTTTCATGTCAAAAAGCACTTTATACAAAATATCTCTTTCGGTAGAAAAATCATTTTCCGATTTCTTCCCGCCAATAACCGATGGCAAGTTACTACCTTCAATTGGCAAATAAGACTGCAAAGTAGCCAAAGAAATATCCCTATTAGTCTCCAAAACCGAAAGCTGTTCAGCAAAATTTCTCAACTGACGAATGTTACCACTCCAACGGTATTTTTGCAAAAACTGTATAGCTTCATCACTCAATTTAACGGGAGGCATTTTGTATTTATGCGCAAAATCGGCAGCAAATTTTCGAAACAACAAATGAATGTCATCTTTCCTGTCGCGCAATGGTGGCAACGGAATGTCAACGGTGCTCAAACGATAATATAAATCTTCCCGGAATTTTCCTTTCTCGATGGCATCAAACAAATTCACATTGGTAGCCGCCACAATACGCACATTGGTCTTCTGCACCTGCGACGAACCCACTTTTATAAACTCACCGTTTTCCAAAACACGCAACAAGCGTACTTGCGTAGTCAAAGGCAATTCGCCCACTTCGTCCAAGAAAATTGTTCCGCCATTAGCTACTTCAAAATAACCCTCACGCGCATTGTTTGCTCCGGTAAACGAACCTTTTTCGTGTCCAAAAAGTTCACTGTCAATCGTTCCTTCAGGTATCGCACCACAGTTTACCGCAATATATTTACCATGCTTTCTATGCGAAAGCATGTGAATAATTCGCGGAATACTTTCTTTTCCAACGCCACTTTCACCCACAACCAACACCGAAATATCAGTAGGAGCAACCTGTATCGCTTTCTCTATCGCACGATTTAACTTTGGGTCATTCCCAATAATCTCAAATCGTTGTTTTATACTTTGAACTGTTTCCATTTTTTCAATTGATAATTGACAATTAACAATGGATAATTAATTTCTGCCTTTTTGAAATTATCAATTATCCATTATCAATTAATCATTGTTTTAATTCATATCACTATACCCGACACCTTCACCAATCAAAGTCCCACTCGTGCAACTCATGATTTTAACATTCACAAAATCACCAATTTTATAACGCTCACGCGGAAAAACCACCACCAAGCTCTGCGAATTCCGTCCCGACAATTCCTCGCTCGATTTTTTAGAAACTTTCTCCACCAAGACTTCAACCGTTTTTCCAATAAATTCTTGTGTCCTTTCCAAACCATGTTTGCGTTGCAAATCCACAATTTCCTGCAGTCTCTTGGCTTTGGTTTCCTCCGGCACATCATCCTCCATTTTGCGCTCAGCCAATGTTCCCGGGCGTTCAGAATACGAATACATATACCCAAAACTATACTTCACCGCTTCCATCAAGCTCAAAGTATCCTGATGGTCCTCCTCCCTCTCTGTTGGAAAACCAGCAATCATATCCTGTGTGATAGAACTTTCAGGAAGTATCGTTTTAATTTTTTTAATCAATTCCAAATATTCCGCTCTCGTGTGCAAACGGTTCATTGCCTTCAGAATTCTGTCACTACCACTTTGAACCGGCAAGTGAACATGCTTACAAACATTAGGGTATTTAGCAATCACATGCAGCACTTCCTCATGCATATCCTGCGGATTAGACGTCGAAAAACGAATACGCATCTTCGGAAACTGCACCGCAACCATTTCCAACAATTGATCAAAACCAACCGCAGTCGCCTGCTGCATTTCAGTAGCTTTCACAAAATCCTTCTTCAAACCGCCACCATACCAAAGATAACTATCCACATTCTGACCCAGCAGCGTCACTTCTTTATATCCTTTATTCCACAAATCGGCAACTTCTTCCAATATACTTTGCGGCTCACGACTACGTTCTCGTCCGCGAGTAAAAGGCACCACACAAAACGTACACATATTATCACAACCACGCGTTATAGAAACAAGAGCAGTCACACCATTACTCATCAAACGCACCGGCGAAACATCACCATACGTCTCCTCCTTCGATAAAATCACATTAATAGCATCCCTGCCAACTTCCACCTCTCGCAACAAGT
Source organism: Flavobacterium sp. (assembly GCA_043758285.1). Taxonomy (GTDB): domain Bacteria; phylum Bacteroidota; class Bacteroidia; order Flavobacteriales; family Flavobacteriaceae; genus Flavobacterium. The sequence goes on along the minus strand of JAYVNT010000089.1, from coordinate 2,439 downwards.
TCGGCAAATCCTTATAAGCATCCGGACCCACAACCATATCCACAATCTTCTCCTCGTCCAGAAATTTTTCCTTCAAACGTTCCGCCATACAACCCAAAACACCCACTTTCATTCCAGGGTTTACCTCCCGTTTCACCGCATTATATTTCTCCAAACGCTTTCTAACCGTCTGCTCCGCCTTATCTCGAATAGAACAAGTATTCACCAAAACCAAGTCCGCTTCCTCCAATACAGTAGTCGTATTATAACCCGCATTAGCCAATATAGAAGCCACAACCTCACTATCCGAAAAATTCATCGCACAGCCATAACTCTCTATAAAAAGTTTCTTAGTATTCCCCTTTTTTTGCTCAAGAACCAAAGAATTTCCTTGTTTTTTCTCGTCAATTTCCTTTTCCATAAATAATTTTCCTTCAACCGGACAACAAAGATAATACTAAATTACAATATCTGACAAGATGGCAGACGAGGTTTAACAAAATTTTTTGAAGCGAACCGCTAGTCTACATTTGCAATCCATTTTCCCGCTTTCCGTTACAATCTGTTGTGTCGTTTTTTAACGACACAACAGGATTTCCACTTCTATCGGGGCTAATCAGCAAATGTCTTTTGTGCCTTTTATGATCAAAAACTCATTTAACCCCTTTAGAAATTCATTTCTTCCCGTTAGAAATCCATTTGACACACCCAGCAATCCATTTGACCCACCCAGCAATTCATTTTACCCATCCAGCAATTCATTTGACCCACCTAGCAATTCATTTGACACACCCAGCAATCCATTTGACACACCCAGCAATTCATTTAACCCACCCAGCAATCCATTTTACTCACCTAGAAACTCATTTCGCTATCATAGAAATACATTTTACACATTTAGCAATATATTTTACCCGTCTAGCAGAATAAATTGTTCTAGCAGAACAAATTTACACAGCAGAACAAATCTACTTAGCCAAAAACACAAATATTGTTTTGCTATCTTAGTTTATGCCGAGCAAAGCCGAAGTACAGTCCAAGAAACCCGTCAACCATCACTTTCCTTAAGCCCCAATTTTCCAACTAACCGTTAAAAAACAACAGTAAAACGTAAATTTAAAAAAAACGTTTACTTTTGCCCTCATAAACAATCGGGATATGGCAAAGAATTTAGTTATCGTTGAGTCACCAGCAAAAGCAAAAACAATCGAAAAATTTCTAGGAAGTGATTACCAAGTAGAATCAAGCTATGGGCACATCGCCGACTTGCCTTCCAAAGAAATAGGAGTAGATGTACTCAATGGTTTCAAACCAAAATACGAAGTTTCCTCCGATAAAAAAGCATTAGTCACCAAGCTACGCGGATTAGCAAAAAACGCCGATATGGTCTGGTTAGCTTCCGATGAAGATCGAGAAGGAGAAGCCATTTCTTGGCATTTATCCGAAGAATTAAAACTAGATAAAGCCAAAACAAAACGTATTGTTTTCCACGAAATAACCAAAAACGCCATACTAAAAGCCATCGATAACCCCAGAGAAATAGATTATAACTTAGTAAATGCACAACAAGCACGTCGAGTTTTAGACAGACTAGTAGGTTACGAACTCTCTCCAGTATTATGGAAAAAAGTAAAAGGAGGATTATCTGCCGGTCGTGTTCAATCCGTTTCCGTTCGTCTAATTGTGGAACGTGAAAGAGAAATCCAAGAATTCAAACCCGTAGCATCTTATTCTGTTACCGCCGAATTTACTAACGAAGCTGGAAAAGTGGTGAAAGCTAAATTACCAAAAAACTTCACTACCAAAAAAGAAGCAGAAGATTTTCTAAATAAAAATATCGGTTCCACTTATAAAGTAGCCGATTTAGAAACCAAACCAACCAAAAAATCACCAGCAGCACCGTTTACAACATCAACTTTGCAACAAGAAGCAGCGCGAAAATTGTATTTACCCGTTGGAATTACAATGCAAATAGCACAACGCCTCTACGAAGCTGGATTGATAACCTACATGAGAACCGATAGCGTCAACCTTTCCAAAGAAGCTTCAGATGCAGCACAAGCCGAAATCACAAGATCTTACGGAAAGGAATATTCCAAACCACGAATTTTCAATACTAAAAGCAAAGGCGCACAAGAAGCCCACGAAGCCATTCGTCCAACCGATATGTCGCGACATACCGTAAACGTTGAACGTGATCAAGCCCGTTTATATGATTTGATTTGGAAAAGAACGTTGGCCTCTCAAATGAGCGATGCCGAGTTAGAAAGAACCAATGTAAAGATTGAAGCCAATAATCATTCAGAAGTTTTTCAAGCATCGGGTGAAGTAATCAAGTTTGAAGGTTTCTTGAAAGTGTATTTGGAAGGCAATGATGATGACGATGAAGAACAAGAAGGCATGTTGCCAGTATTGAGAGTGAACGAAAGATTGCTAAACAACAATATCACCGCCACCGAA
>JAYVNT010000088.1:0-2326 GCA_043758285.1 Flavobacterium sp. | reverse complement strand
ATTATGAATAAAAAAAACAGTAAACGATTGATTTTACTGTTTTTTATTAACAAATAATTGTTAAGCGTGGTAATTTTGGGCGGAGTTAGGGTTTAATGTAAGTAGTTTTTTGCTGCCGTTTGCTTTGTAATCTTTGTAGTTAAAAGTGACAGTGTTATTCACATTATCTATTGCAACAATCCGATGATTGCTAATAGCTACTTTATGAGTATATCTTCCCAGATATTCAACAACAGAGTTTACTCCGCTAAAAGGTTTTTTAGCAAATACTACCCATTGCTTTTTAAAACACGCATCAATTACATTTTGAGATAATACAATTTGTTTTTCTGCATTTGAATTAAATTCTGCTACATGCTTTCGTAAATGAAAAATATATTTAGCCCTATACACAACACTCAATATAGTAGACGTATTTGTAGGAATAGGTCAAATCCCATCTATTTTCTTTAAGCCTACATTAGATAAAACTTAAAATCAATTATTATCTTGTCCCAAATATTTACTAAATTTGGGACGAAATAAATCGTAATGGAACGACCAATAGTAGAAAATAAGATTGCCGAAGTGCTGAAATCAATCCCAAAAGGAAGTGTTCTTTTTGTGGACGACTTCTTAGATTATGGTAATCCCGATAGCGTTAAGAAAGCCTTATTACGATTAAAAGAAAAGGAAATACTTGTTCGCTTGTCTCACGGTATTTACTTATATCCGAAAACTAATAAAGAACTTGGCGTTTTATTTCCATCAACCGAAGATATAGCCAAAGCAATAGCAAGGCGAGACAAGGCAAGAATTGTTTTAACTGGAGTTCATGCATTGAATAAGTTGGGCTTATCAAATCAAGTTCCAATGAAAGTAGTTTATTTAACAGATGGAGCAACAAGAAGTATCAAAGTTGGTAAGCGAACAATTACTTTTAAAAATACTAGTCCAAAAAATTTATTGGCACAAGGCGAAATAAGCAGTTTGGTAATACAAGCACTCAAAACTATTGGACAATCAAAAGTGGATGATGAAACAATCACAAAAATTAAAAACTTTCTCGAAAAGGAGAAAAGAGAAAACATAATGAATGATGCCAAACTTGCACCAGCTTGGATAAACAAAATATTAATACAAGCGATTAGATGAATACCAACTGGCTAACATTAACAAAAGAAAGAAGAATTGAAATTCTTAATCAGGCAACGGAACTAACAGGTTTGCCATCGGTAGCAATCGAAAAAGATTGGTGGGTAACATTGGCATTGAGCGCATCTTTTTCATTATCATACAGCAAAAATATTGTTTTCAAAGGTGGAACTTCATTAAGCAAAGGTTGGAATTTGATAGAACGATTTTCAGAAGATATTGATTTGGCAATAGACAGAAAGTTTTTTGGATTTGGTGGCGACATCAGTAAAACTCAAATCAAAAATTTAAGGAAACAATCTTGTGAATTTATATCAACGACTTTCCTTAACGACTTGACCAAAATACTTACTGAATGGAAGGCAATAGATGAATGTAAACTAATTGCTCAACTAGTAAAGGATTCAGACAAAGACCCACAAGTAATTGAAATTAATTACAATTCTTTAATTGAAAAATCAGAATATTTACCGCAAAGAGTTTTGATTGAAGTTAGTTCACGTTCACTATTGGAACCAATTGAGGAAATAAAAATAAACTCAATTTTAGGCGATAATTTTTCACAACAAAATTTTGCAACGGCGCCCTTTACAATAGCGACTGTGCTACCACAAAGAACATTTTTAGAAAAAATATTTTTGCTACACGAAGAGTTTTCACAGGAGGTTGAAAAAATCCGAATTGACCGACTTTCTAGGCATCTTTATGACTTGGAGAAATTGATGGATACCGAACACGGAATTGAAGCTTTGAAAAATACAGACCTATACAACAACATTGTTGCTCATAGATAAAAATTTAATCCGTTACGAGGACTTGACTATGCTAACCATACTCCAAGTAAAATCAGAATCGTTCCACCAGACGGAGTAGTAAAAGATTACGAAAGAGATTATGAAGTAATGACAAGTTTTATGATTTACGGTGAGCCGTTAAAATTTGAAAGTTTAATGAAACGAATTTTGGATTTACAAAGGAGAATAAATGGAATTAGCCAACCCTAAAAGCAACGACATCTGCAATTCGCACAAGCCAACGCTCAGACCAAAAATTGCAAAAGAGCTTGCTTTGCCAACGTATAAAAAATTGTTTTTGAACTTGCGAAATCTGAAAACGATCTTGCGAAGTAATAAAAATTCATGCCTTTTAATTTATTTCACGATACGAAATCTTGATTGAAATATTCTACTTT
>JAYVNT010000087.1:0-2335 GCA_043758285.1 Flavobacterium sp. | reverse complement strand
ATGAAAGTTCTGGAAAAGTTGTTTCAGTGCAAGCGGAACAAGACATGCAGAGAAAAGGGAAAGAGGAAATCTTGAAAGCACTGAACTTGTTTGAAATTTTATTTGCAAAAGATTCTTCAAAGTGGGCAGGAGAAAAACAAAAAATAAATTTTTTGAAAGAAGATGTTCGTTATTTATCTCCATCAAATAACCAAACAGCAACCGAACTTGATTCTGAAATTGCAAACACAATTCAACAGGCATACACAATTGCGAAAGACAAGAATGAAGGCGGCACAGAATTATTTTCACTTCTCAATAGAAGTGAGGAGTTATTGAAACTTAGAAAAAATACTTATTCAAATTAACCGACTAATACACTAAAGTTATGAGTGGAAAAATTTTCAATGCTTCGGCAAACATTTATCAAGACCAAGCAAAAATTCTTTTTGACTATTACAAACAAGCCGCTGAAAAAATAGTAAGCGAAGAAGAAAAGTATGAAAAAGAAATTGCAGTGTCCAAGGAAAACCTTGCACAGCTCAATCAAGATTTTGCCAAGGCAAAACAAACAAGATTGATTTGCATGATTTTTTTCTTTGTGCTTGTTCCAATCTACTTTGCTATTACTGCACATTTAAAGATGAAAGAATTGCAAGGGCAAATTGATTCTAACGAACAGAAAATTTCAGAGTTTGGAAAACTCCACAAAGAAATTTTCAGAGATTACAAAGTAACCAAGTTGGGAATTGGCTATGTTCCAATCGCTGCACAAATTCCTTTTGAGGACAAGAGTTTTGTTATTGACTACACTAATTCTGTTAACTCTCAAAAATTTAATCTGCATACTTTAAAGCAAGCAGAATTATTTACAAACTCCGTTAGTGAGTTGGACGAGTTAATGAAAGAAGCACCAATCATTGAGAAGTCAGAAGAAACAGAAGATGTAAATACAGACGATTATTCTCTGTCAATGCAAAGTGTTACTTATCATGATTACTTTGGGAAAATTGATAGAACACTTCGAACTTCTTCATTCTGTTTATCCGATTTGGATTTGACTTCAGTTTCACTTCCAGTTGTATTGCCCGACAGCGAACATTCAAGATTTATAAATGAACATTCTACAATCGAAACAGGAAACGCACCAGTGTTCAACATCTTTGACAATTCACTCTATCAGGATGAGATTGCAAGATTTCATTCGTTGAATGAAATGAAAAAATCTTTAGAAAAAAATCAAACACAGTTTGAAGAAGTTTTGAAAACGCTTATGATGAATATGGCAAATTCAGTTCAGGCAATAACGCAAGTAAAACTTGCATCAACCAATATGATGGTTGACACTTCAAACAAAACTCTTTTCAAAATTTTAAAATGTTCTTACAATCATTATTCACCAAACCTTGAAGCGGATGAAATTGAAAGAATCAGAAATGAGAAATTTGATTATCAGGAATCAGTAGAAAATTATCAGCCGTTTCAACTCAAACCAAGTTCAAAAGTAAAGTATGATATGGTTTCTGATTGCTGGGTTGGCGAAGATGGAGGCAAAACAAATTTCCCATTTGGAGTTCATCAAATTCACGAAGAAATTGTTGCACCAATTGTTCAAAATCTATTGGAGGAAACAAGATTAGAGAGAATGAAAATTTACAACAACATCAAAGACCAAAAAACTTCTTATCTCAATCAGTGGCATCAAGAGACAATGGATTTCTATGGTAGAAACAGAGCGGAGAGCAACGACCTCATAAATATTATGCGTTCAACTTTGAGTGAATACATTGCTTCTTACAACGCAATGGTTGCACTAAAAAAGACAGAAGACAATCTTGCAAGTAATTCTACAATTGATGCTTCACTTGTAAAAACGGAGGAAAACGAAGCGGAGGTATTTGCAGCGTTTGAAGCAAAGTCGAAAGATTTCAAAATGATTCAAGAAGATTTCATGCAATACATGGACAGGTTGAAAGAAGATATTGACAGACGAGCAGAAAAGTTTGAATACATTGAATACTATGATGCTTCATTAAGAGATACACACTTTAAAGAGTATGCAGTTGCAAGCGGAAGAGTAAATCAATTGGATGCACGAAGAATGCCTTTGGCAGCAGTGAATCCCTTCTTTGCTGAAACATCTGAATTACCGCCAGCACCTTCCATTGAAGATATTACTTACGAACACATGTCAATCAATCTTCCAAAACTTGCAAAGGCAGCGTTAGATGAATTGAAAGGTAATAGCGAACCAACAACAGATGAAAGCGAAACAGAAAGTTATGAAAACGGAGAAGCATAAAAACAAAATAATATGATACGCACTACACAAAAATTTAAACAGAATGAAATGCCA
>JAYVNT010000086.1:0-7395 GCA_043758285.1 Flavobacterium sp. | reverse complement strand
CATTTAAAATTCGCATGCGCACATATTGTTTTGGTAAGCTATATTGCGCAGTTGGAGTTCCGTTAGTTAGCATATAATCGCCATAAACTCTGTTTGATGTTGGCGGAGAATCAAATTGATTAGCTGTAGTGTAACTTCTACTGGTTAAAGCTAAGACGATATCATCAACACCATAGGCTCTTGGTAATGCTAAAGCACTTTCTATAGGGTCTTTGACGATAATAAAACCACCAACACCTTTGGTTATTTGTGCTTGTGTTGTTTGATGTAAATGAGGATGATACCAAAGTGTTGCTGCTTGATTTTTAACTGTCCAATAAGGTTGCCATAAGGTTCCTGCTGGAATAATTTGGTGTGGTCCGCCATCCATTACTGCTGGTAAATGCATCCCGTGCCAGTGCACTGTTGTTGATTCGTTTAAGTTGTTGGTAACATTCAAATGGACTTCATCTCCTTTATTGATAAATAATGTTGGTCCCCAAAAAGTTTCGTTGTTTATAGAACCTGTAACCGTCAAGTTCCCAGTTCGTAATTGTTTGGTAGACTCGTGAATATTTAAATTAAAAGTTGTTCCATACAAAGCTTCTGGCATTGACATGGTGTTATATTGTGAGTGCAGTGAAGAAAAAATAACTAATAAAACGATAGTAATGAAAATTCTTTTCATAGTAATTGAGTTGGTTATAAATGTTTAGACGAAAGATGTATTTAATTCTTGCGCATTGTTTTACTATTATTCTTTTGGAAAACTAAATCGTTTATCGAATAGAAATTCTTTATCTGATAGCGTTTGTAAAAAAGCAACCAAATCTACTCTGTCATTGTCCGATAAATTCATTGGTTCGGTCAACTCCTTAGGTAAATTTTTATCTTTTCCTAACGAATTGTAGTGTTTCACTACTTCCATCAAGGTTTTAAATCTGCCGTCGTGCATGTAAGGAAATGTAAATTGAATGTTTCGTAACGTTGGTATTTTGAAACGTAAATAATCTTCTGGTTTATTTGTAATTTTTATTCGCCCAAAATCACTTAAAGTTTCATCTATAGCCAATCCGTTTTTCTCAAATTTATCATCAGCAAATAAAGGTTCTTTATGACACGAAGCACAATCGGTTTTGAACAAATCATAGCCATGTTGCTCTTGTGATGTAAAGTTTTCATCTTTTCGCATCACTTTATCATACTTAGCATTTGACGATTTTAACATCACTGTAAATTGAGCTAATGCTTTCAAAAGTCGTTGACTTGTTACTTTCTCATCGCCAAAAGCTTTAGCAAAGAGTTTTCTGTATTTTTCGCTTGCTTGTAATTTGGCAACGACATTCTCTAATTTTTCATCCATTTCCAAAGGATTGGTAATAGGATTGATGGGCTGCACTTCTAAATTATTCACACCACCATCCCACATAAAATCTTTGTTCCAAGCCAAATTGATTAGTGCCATAGAATTTCGTGTACCAATTCTACTTTCTATACCATGACTTAACTGATGATCAACATGTGCAAATCCAGTTTGTTGCAAATGGCAACTCTGACAAGAAATCGTATTGTCTCGTGACAAAATTGGGTCGTAAAATAAGTTTCTGCCCAATTGAAAACCTTCTTCGGTTAACGGGTTTCTTCTGAAATCATATTTTGGTTTAGGCCAACCATTGGGAACATCGAGATATAAAGGCGTAGTGAATTGATTGGAAAATGATAATCCAATTAATGCGAACAGAACATAATATTTCGAATACTTTCTCATTCTAAACGGAACATTTTAACACTTTCATCTGCTAATTGCATGGCTAGTTTTCCGGGAATCATGACGCTGTTGGTTTTTGATAAAAAGAGGTTGGCAAAAAAATCTTTTAAATCAATGGCAATATTGATTTTATTTGTGGAATTGACTTTGATTTCCACTTTTCTCATAGTATAATTAGGTTTCATATAACCACCGATATGAAATTGAAATTCGTTTTTTCTTGTCTTGCAACTCGAACTTTTACCTTCGATTTTCATGTTTATATAACCGCTTTGCCATGCCCAATACATTCCTTTAACTGGGTCTAAATCGCCAGTCATTGCTCCAGCCGTATTGCTCAAACTATCAACACCGATATTGAAAGTGATTTTAGAAATTAACTTATCACTCTTTTTAGTTATCGTAATTTGAAACGAATTTGAATTGTTAAAGTCGAGTAGGTGATAGCTCTCTTTTTGACTAAACACCGAGTTGTCTTTATACTGAATTTGAATGTTGGAAATATAACATCTAAACGTTTCAATCGTCAAAGTGTCATTAGTAGCAGAAACGTAGTTTTTCTTTAATTCTAAAGGAAGTTTATTAAACTCTAAATGAAAATTAACCGCTAACGAATCACTTTTGTTCTGTGCCAAAAGCGTAAAACAGCAACTTAAAAGGAAAAAAACATGCAATCCTTTTGTTTTACTCATGTCTTGGTTCGTGAGGTTTTGGAGCAAATATTCTTCCCAATTCTTCTGTCAAGTCATTGAAATCCTCCATTTGATCTTTGTGACATAGTTTTTTGATGTCTTCAAAATGTTTGAAATGTGTTTCTTCAATTTGTTTTTGATTTGAATTTATCACAGCAATCAAACTATCCTTTGCTTTTACATTCGTTACAGTTTTACTTAATTGAGAATACAATTCATTCTTCGCTTCGCGAATGTTACTGTCAAGTTTGTTGATTTCTCCGTGATGCCATTCGATTAATTTGTCATAGTCCTTTTGTTGCTGAGTATCAAGATGAAGTTTTTCTATAATAATTTCTTTTGGCTGTGGTCTATCTTCAAGTGGTGGTCTGTGGCCTTTTCCTTTTAGAATTAAAAATCCTAATGTCCCAAAATTGAGCACTAATAATCCAATTACGGTTATCGTTAATAGTTTTGTTTTTTTCATTGTTATTGATACAACTGATTGCTTTTATTTACCGTCATTTCTAAGTATGCTGTGGTTGAAGTATCTTTTTCATTGGTTCTAGATGCTAAAACCGAAAGGTTAAGCATCACTAAAATAGCGATTGATGCGGCTACAAGCCAAAGTGTTTTTGATGAAACTTTAACTTCAAGCTGAATTCTCTGTTGAATTTTTGAAAACAAATCATCAACAGGAACAACCTTTGTAATTCCGTTGGTGCTGTTTAAAATGTTTTCTATAAATTGTTCTCTTTCCATATTTGTTTAGACGAATGTTACTTTTATTTCTTGCGATAGTTTGTGAATTTTTGAGATAATTTATCTTGAAGTGCTGCTTTTGCTCTAAAAATAAGCGATTCTATAGATGAAATACTGACTTGCATAATGGTGCTAATCTCAGGATTACTCAATCCATCTAACTTAGAAAGCAAGAAAGCGGTCTTTTGATTTTCGGTTAACGTATTGATAACTTCAAAAAGAATTTTTGCCTCTTCTTTGTTTTCCATCAAAATTCCGGGATGTTCAAAAGTAGCGGTGTTCACGTATTCGCTTTCGTTTTGGCTTTTCTTTCCAAAGATGAAAAAGCGTTTCTGGCTGTTTTTCTTTTTAATAAAATCCAAACATTGATTAATCGTTATGCGATAAATCCAAGTTTTATGCGATGATTTTTGATTGAAATTTTCTAGCGAATTATAAACCTTTACAAAAACATCTTGTGTAATTTCTTCAGCATCTTCAACATTTTGCAGATAATTCAAGGCCACATTGAACACGAGCGTTTTATACTCATGATATAATTTTTCAAAATGGTATTGGCTTTCAATCATTTTGCAAGATTTCAATTTACAATGATACTAAATGATTTTTTACAAACTATAACCCTTGGTTGCAATTATTTAGAAATTTAAAAAATTCAATTAAATTTTTGCTAAGATGGAAAGGGAGACTGTCCTAAAACTGTTGACCACAATTGTAGTAGGCACTAAATCATTTGTAAAACTCTTTACTACAGTTGTAGTGAACATTAAATCATTTGTAAAACTATTTACTACAGTTGTAGTGAATACTAAAACATTTGTAAAACTATTTACTACAGCTGTAGTAAACACTAAAACATTTGTAAATATGGCTACTACAGTTGTAGTAAGCAAAACAGCAGTTGAAATATACGTGATTTTTAGTGAATTTAGATGACCTCGTTTGTGTGCTCTTTGGTTTCGTATCATATTGTTGCGTTTTATTTAAAAAAAGGGATACATCTTTAAAAAATAAAATCAATGTTTTATGAGTTTAAAAAAGAATAAAATTAATTGCACCCTACAGGTTAACTATAAATTATTCTATATTTGGGCTATCAAATTAAATTGTTGTTAAATGAAATTATTAGAGGGAAAAGTAGCCATAATCACCGGAGCAAGTAGAGGAATTGGAAGCGGAATTGCGAAAACTTTTGCACAACACGGCGCAAACGTTGCGTTTACTTATAGTTCGTCAGTTGAATCTGCAATGGTTTTAGAAAATGAATTGAACGCTTTAGGAATTAAAGCAAAAGGATATAAATCAAATGCTGCCGATTTCAACGAAGCTCAAAAACTTGTTGATGATGTAATGGCAGATTTTGGAAATGTTGATATATTAATCAATAATGCCGGAATTACCAAAGACAACCTTTTGATGCGTATGTCTGAAGAAGATTTTGATAAAGTAATCGAAATTAATTTAAAGTCAGTTTTCAATATGACCAAAGCAGTTCAGAAAATCATGCTGAAAAACCGTAAAGGTTCTATCGTGAATATGAGTAGCGTAGTAGGTGTGAAAGGAAATGCTGGACAAGCCAACTATGCTGCTTCAAAAGCTGGAATGATAGGGTTTACTAAATCGGTAGCACTAGAATTAGGTTCAAGAAACATTCGTTGCAATGCTATTGCGCCAGGATTTATTGAAACAGAAATGACTGCAAAATTAAACGATGACGTAGTGCAAGGTTGGAGAGATTCTATCCCGTTGAAACGCGGAGGAACGCCAGAAGATGTTGCCAATGCTTGTCTTTTCTTTGCTTCCGATATGAGCGCGTATGTTTCTGGACAAGTGTTGAATGTTTGTGGAGGAATGCTGACTTAAAAAAGTATTCAGTGTTCAGTATTCAGTGTGCCGACTGAATGCTGAACACTGAATACTGAACACTAAAAAACATGACTACAAACACAATTTTATTGTTATTACTTTCCTTAGGAATAGCGTTTGCGTTATCATTTTATCAATATATATATAAAGTCAAAAGCAAGTCAAAAGTCAATTTGCTTTTGGCTTTTTTGCGTTTCTTTTCTATTTTTGGATTGTTGCTGTTATTGATTAATCCGATAATTTCTAGAAAAACAATCGAAACAGTCAAAACTCCGCTGCCAATTGTTATTGATAATTCGGCTTCAATAATTGATTTGAAAGCTAATAAATCAGCAATGGAAGTCTATCAAAAGCTTTCTGAAAACAAAGATTTAGCCAATAAATTTGAGGTACAAACCTATCAGTTTGATCAAGACTTTTTGCCGTCAGATACGATTGATTTCAAAGGAAAGCAGACAAACATTGATGTTGTTGCCAAAAATCTAAAGAATATTTACAAAAACCAACATTATCCAACGGTTCTGATTTCGGACGGAAACCAGACTTCGGGCGAAGATTATGTTTTTGGATTCAATCCCGATACTAAAGTTTATCCAATAGTTGTGGGTGATACAACTACTTATATGGATTTGAGAGTGGTGCAATTGAATGTCAATAAATATGCATTTCACAAGAACAAATTCCCAGTAGAAATTTTCTTGAATTATGCAGGAACCAAAAGTATCAACACCACTTTCAAAATCTCACAAGGCAATAGTGTTTTGAACGAACAAACGGTTGCATTTTCTCCTTCAAAAAAATCGGCAACACTTAATGTATTATTGCCTGCCGACAAAGTAGGTTTGCAGATTCTGAAAGCAACGATTTCAACAAAAGAGCAAGAAAAAAATACGTATAACAACACCAAGAATTTTGCTGTAGAAGTGATTGATCAAAAGACAGAGGTTGCTTTGGTTTCCAATTTTCCACATCCAGATTTGGGAGCTATTAAACGAAGTATAGAATCTAATGCACAAAGAAAAGTAACTATCCTTAAACCAAATCAAGTTACTTCGTTAACAAATTATAATGTTTTGATATTGTATCAGCCAAATGCTGAGTTTAAAGCTATTTTTGATAAAAACGAAAACGCTAAAATCAACACTTGGATAATCACAGGAAACGATACGGATTATAGTTTTTTAAACCAAAATCAAAATAGTTTCAGCTTTAAAATGAGTGGGCAAAAAGAAGATTATTTAGCGTCTTTTGATAGCCAGTTTAATTTGTTTGCATTAGACAATATCGGTTTTGAGCAATTTCCTCCTTTGGAAAATCCTTTTGGAGCAATTACAGCTAGCGGCAATACCAATACATTATTGTCCTCAACGATTCGAAATATTGCCACCAATCAACCTTTATTGGCTTTCGCCGAAAATCAAGGCAAACGAAACGCTTTCTTATTTGGAGAGAACATTTGGAAATGGCGAGCCAATAGTTATGTGAACAAAAAAAGCTTTGCTGATTTTGATATTTTCTTAGACAAAACCATTCAATATTTGGCTTCTAACAATGCTAGAAAATCATTAGTTGTTACTCATGAACGCTTTTATAATTCGGGAGAAGGCATTGAAATTACCGCACAATATTTTAATAAAAATTATGAACTTGACGAAAAAGCGCGTTTGACAATTGCCGTGACAAATACCAAAACCAAACAAGTGAAAAATTATGATTTACTTCGAACAACTAATGCCTTTCAAGCAAATTTGGACGGATTACCAGCAGGAAATTATTCCTTTACCGTAAAAGAATTGAATTCGAATTCTGTTTACAGCAGCAGTTTTGAAGTATTAGATTTTGATATTGAAAAACAATTTGTAAATCCAGATTTGAAAAAACTAAATCAATTGGCAACGCAGACTAAAGGAAAAGCATTTTTGCCAAACCAAGTTGACACACTCATAAAACAACTGCTGGCGGATGACAATTATAAAGCCATTCAAAAAACATCCGTAAAAAAGTCACCGCTTATCGATTGGATTTGGTTACTGGTTTTGATAGCAATTTTGCTGGCGACCGAATGGTTTGTTAGAAAGTATAACGGATTGTTGTAGTTTTGGTGTAGGGTCATTACTTGCGTTGGTAAAATAGGTAAGATACCTAACAATGAATTGTCCTGAATCTAGATAAGGCAGTAGGAAGGAAAAAATTGTAGAATATTATAAAATTTTAGTGTTAAATTATACTTTTTGAAATGATTAAAACAAAGCCATAAAAAGTTTTGTAACTCACAAAATGATTTTATAAAAAAGAATTGAATAAACATCCTTTTTCAAAAAACATCACCCCGTCAAAGTGGTTCAACAA
>JAYVNT010000085.1:0-2338 GCA_043758285.1 Flavobacterium sp. | reverse complement strand
GTCTATAATAGACAAAACTGCTGGGAAGATATTCATTAAAAATACTTTTTGTAGGAAGAATTGCTTCCTGTAACCTTCTGGCATATAGAATCGAATCTACTATCTCGTGGTTTTTTGTTTCAACAATATCTTTCTGATGCTCAATTTCCTTTTTTTGCACCTCTACTTTATCTTTTTGCTGTTCTATAATATTTTTTTGCTTTCTAATAATCCGGAAACGATTGTAAAGAAAGAGAAGAAAAAACACCAAAACAACCATTCCAACAGAAATTGAAACAATTATAATATTCCGTTTTTCTTTTTCTTTTTGAGCAGAAAGAGCCTCTTTTTCTCTTTCTTTTTCGACTTTTAATAATTCTTTTTCGTGCTCATACTTTACATCCTTTTCAATCGCATCTCTTTTTGTATCAGCATTTAAAATACTATCGTTCATTTGAGTATAAAGTTCCTGCATTCGCAGTGCATCCCGATAATTGCCCATACCTTTGTAAACTTGAGCCAACACCTCAGCGGCATTCATAATGTTTTCTGGATAATTAATCTCTTTTGAAAGTTGAAGATCTTTTTCGCCAGCCTTTTTTGCACTAACATAATCTCCCTTTTTATAATAAATAATCGAAATACTATTTAGCGCAAAAGCGATGGCATCTTTGTCATGCGATTTTTCAAATATGGTTAAGCTTTTTTGATAATTATCCAATGCATAATCCAGCTCACCTTTTTCCTGATAAATAACTCCTTTATTAAGTAGGATAGTTGCCATTCCATAATCATTGTGTAAAGAATCATAAATAGCAATTCCTTTATCATAGACAATTAAAGCGCTGTCTGCTTTTTTGGAGTTTTTCAAGCAGATTCCC
Organism: Flavobacterium sp.; assembly: GCA_043758285.1. Lineage (GTDB taxonomy): Bacteria > Bacteroidota > Bacteroidia > Flavobacteriales > Flavobacteriaceae > Flavobacterium. The sequence goes on along the minus strand of JAYVNT010000085.1, from coordinate 1,478 downwards.
CAAAAGTTATATCCAACTGCAACATTTTCTCGGGCTCCAATTACATTAAACAAAAAAATACTTTTTACAAAATATCGTTCCGCTCCAGAAATATCATTCTGGTTACGAAGCAAATTTCCTATGTTCTGATAAGTCTGAGCAATATTAAATGTATCCTTTACTTCTTCCAGCAATAAAAGACCCATCTGATAGTATTTCGTTGCATCTTTAATCCTCCCTTCCGTGGTATAATTATTAGCCAGGCTGGTATAAGCATTTGCTATTTTTTTCTTTTTGTTTGTTCTTAAGAAACAATCAATACTTTTCAAATTATACATCTCACTAATCGAATCGTTTCTTATAATCTGGAAATAATAGTATCCTAAAAAATGATAATCTGCGCCTGCAATCTCGTAAAGTCTTTTTTTAACAATTGCCGAATTCGAATTGACTTTCAATTGCTTTTCTACTTCTTGCTTTAACAGAAAAGCGTAAGAAAACCATGTCTTTATATCCTGAATATTATCTGCCAGATATCCGATCTGAATAAGCCGAAGTGTATCTGAAGTTGCCTGATGATATACTTTGAGACAAGAATCTAACAAAACAATATCTCCTTTTGATAAGCTTGACAAGTCAAGTGAATCAGTTAAATACTGTTTTTTATCAGCATAATTAGTTTTCGCGAAAATGCCTACTGGCGACAAAAGAAAAAACAAAAAAAGGAAAGGAATAAAAAATATTTTTTTCATGTAATTTGTAATTTTCAAATGAATACAAATATCCTGCAAACATTATTTAATTTGAAATTTAAAATTATACTAATTTCTTTATCGACAATAAAAAAAACGCCATACATTTTTTTGCATGACGTTGTTTGTGGTAAGAGATATTTGTCTTATTTAACAATTGACTTTTTATTATAACCATTTACTTCATTATTAATCTAATTCACGATTAATTTTCCATTAAAAGCATTTTTACCTGAACTTGCTTTCAATATATATATTCCAGAAGGTAGCGCTGAATAAGGAGAAAAAGGATATTTGTTCTCTCCACTCGATTCCAATATCGTATTATTTTGAAATACAATTCTACCCATAATGTCGCAGATTACAACTTGTACTTCTGTTCCCTTTTCAGATTTTACTGAGAAACTAAAATTATTACCATCATTCGGATTGGGAACAATTTTAAAAGAAAAATCGTTATTCTCTTCATAATCAACAGAAACTATTCCTGAGTAACCCGATTCTCCATTAAAATCGGTACGCCTTAAATAATAGTAACTAACTCCTAAAGTAGGACTATTATCCACAAACGAATAATTTAATACAGATGTGCTATTTCCGGCACCATCTATTGTTCCTAGCACTTCAAAATTAATTCCATCAATAGATTTTTCTATAGTAAAAAAATCGTTATTTATTTCAGTCGCTGTAGACCAATTAAGTAATACACTTTTTGATTCTTGAGTGGCTGTAAAACTTAGTAATTCT
>JAYVNT010000084.1:0-2341 GCA_043758285.1 Flavobacterium sp. | reverse complement strand
TCTAATTCAAAAATAATCAATGAAAAAGAAACAGTTAGTCCAAAAAACACTACTACAACTCCAGCTAAACCAGTTGAACCAGTAAAAAAATAATTTATATACAAAAAATTTAATGCCAGCACTGACATGCTGGCATTTTTTTTGAAAAAATTGTCAATTAAATATGCTTGGCACAATTTCTGAAAAGCAAAAAAGTAAACTTTCAAAATAATATAAATATAAAATTATGGCATTAAATATTAAACCACTTTTAGACAGAGTAATTATAGAACCCGCTGCTGCTGAAACACAAACTGCTTCTGGAATCATTATTCCAGACACTGCAAAAGAAAAACCACAAAAAGGAACAGTTGTTGCCATAGGGAATGGCAAAAAAGACGAGCCTTTAACGGTAAAAGTTGGCGATTCTGTTCTTTATGGGAAGTATGCTGGAACAGATTTAAAATTCAACGGAAAAGATTATTTAATCATGCGTGAAGAAGACATCTTAGCAATAATCTAAAAGTATAAACATTAAATAATTAAACAAATAAAAATGGCAAAAGACATAAAATTTGATATTGAAGCACGCGATGGTTTAAAACGTGGTGTTGATGCATTAGCGAATGCAGTAAAAGTAACTCTTGGACCAAAAGGTCGCAATGTAATTATTGGAAAATCTTTTGGTGGACCAACCGTTACTAAAGATGGCGTTACCGTTGCCAAAGAAATTGAATTGAAAGATCCATTAGAAAATATGGGCGCACAAATGGTAAAAGAAGTAGCTTCAAAAACCAATGATTTGGCTGGAGATGGAACTACAACTGCAACTGTTTTAGCGCAAGCTATCGTAAAGGAAGGGTTGAAAAACGTTGCCGCTGGTGCTAACCCGATGGATTTGAAACGCGGAATTGACAAAGCAGTTGAAGCTATTGTAGCTGACCTTTCTAAACAAGCACAAGTAGTAGGAAGTGATTCTGAAAAAATAAAACAAATTGCTTCAATTTCAGCTAATAATGACGAAGTAATTGGCGATTTGATTGCTACAGCTTTCGGAAAAGTTGGAAAAGAAGGTGTTATCACAGTTGAAGAAGCAAAAGGAACAGACACTTATGTTGATGTTGTTGAAGGAATGCAGTTTGACAGAGGGTATCTTTCTCCGTATTTTGTGACCAATCCAGAGAAAATGGAAGTAGAATTGGAAAGACCCTACATTTTGTTGTATGACAAAAAAGTGTCTTCTCTAAAAGAATTATTGCCAATATTAGAACCAGTTGCACAATCTGGAAAACCATTGTTAATTATAGCTGAAGATGTTGATGGCGAAGCTTTATCGACATTAGTTGTAAATAAATTGCGTGGTGCATTGAAAATTGCAGCTGTAAAAGCTCCAGGTTTTGGAGACAGAAGAAAGGCAATGTTAGAAGATATTGCCATCTTAACTGGTGGAACTGTAATTGCTGAAGAAAGTGGTTATACATTGGAAAACACTACTTTAGAAATGCTTGGAACGGCTGAAAAAGTAACTATAGATAAAGACAATACAACTTTAGTAAATGGTGCTGGAACGGCTGACTTGATTAAAAATCGTGTGAACCAAATCAAAGGTCAAATGGAGTCAACGACTTCAGACTATGACAAAGAAAAATTGCAAGAACGTTTGGCTAAATTAGCTGGTGGAGTGGCTGTACTTTATGTTGGTGCTGCTTCTGAAGTAGAAATGAAAGAGAAAAAAGACCGTGTTGACGATGCACTTCACGCTACTCGTGCAGCAGTTGAAGAAGGAATCGTAGCTGGTGGTGGTGTTGCTTTATTGAGAGCTAAATCAGTATTAGCATCTATAAAAGCCGAAAATGCTGATGAAGCAACTGGAATTCAAATTGTTTCTCGTGCTGTGGAGTCTCCTCTGAGAACCATTGTAGAAAATGCAGGTTTGGAAGGTTCTGTTATTGTAGCAAAAGTATCCGAAGGAAAAGGAAATTTTGGTTACAATGCAAAAACTGATGAGTATGTTGATATGCTTAAAGCTGGAATTATCGACCCTAAGAAAGTAACTCGAGTGGCTTTAGAAAACGCAGCATCAGTTGCAGGGATGATTTTGACAACGGAATGTGCCTTAGTTGACATCAAAGAAGAAAACGTTGGCGGAATGCCAATGGGCGGTGGAATGCCAGGAATGATGTAAATGTTTTGAATTTCAAATTTGGAATTAATAAAAAAATCCGTCGAGTGCTAAACTTGACGGATTTTTTGTTTTATATCATTGTCTTGTCCTGAAATAGCGATACACAAAAAAGTATCCTTATGGAAAACCAAGAAGAACCGCGTTATACAAAGCGCACCCAAAAAGACTACAGTATGT
>JAYVNT010000083.1:0-2342 GCA_043758285.1 Flavobacterium sp. | reverse complement strand
GCCTATTGCCAAATGGTATGAATATATTGCTGATCCAACCATCGCCGATGCACTCATGGATAGGCTTTTACATCACGCTCACAGAATAGAACTGAAAGCTGAATCCATGAGAAAAAAATCAGTACCAGTAGAAAATCAAACTCTTTAATTATATTTGCAGACCTCTGACACTTATCCACATCTGCTCAATTTAACTCGGATTACCCTGCTCAAATTATATCGGATTATTCACGAAAGCAAAGACAGTAGCCAAATCATAGTCCTTAAAATGTGCCTGTAAGTTGTTTGGGTCGGCAATGTAAGACCCATTTATCCATTCACAGCCAAATTTTAATCCTTTATGTCTTGATTCAAGCGTATCTTTTTCATAATCAGACAGTTGAGCATTAATAAAACTATCAGAAAAATTTACCAACCCAGCTTTCGGCACGGATAATTCAAACTGAGTTGCCAATATGTTTCCGAATAATTCTTTGGCAATTGCGTGTTGCTGAGAAAGCTGTCTTTCAGTAAACAATTTGACTAAAAACTCCTTATAATGCTTGTTATCATCCAAAACAGCCACTCGCCAAGGATAAGTAGAACCGCCAGAATCAACAATTTTTTGGAAAGAAATAGCTTCAAAAACGCTCAATGAGTATTGATTTTAAATGTTATTTTCAAATATAAAGAAAGCTATCTGTTTATCAATAGGAATGACCAATGGATTTTTTGTAATTTCTTTAAAAGCATTTTTCTAAAAATGGAGATTATTTAACATATCGTTGATTCTTACGCTAATGTTTTTATCTAATATTAAGAAGCTGTTTAAGTTAAGTTATTTTTTTTGCTAACCTTCTGATATTACCAATGATTAAGAATGTATTAGCGTGTTCTGTTTTCCTTTCATAATCTTTTGAACATCTTCGGTTACTGAGCGTCCAAGCAATGGTTCTTTCAACAATCCATCTTTTTTCATGGATTGTAACTTTTCCTTTTTGAGCTATGGGGATTTTAGGGATTTCCACCGTAATATCATATCGTTCTTTCATTTGCTTACTAAAAGTACCTCCAAATGTACCATCTGCATATATTTTGATAACATTATCTAATAAAATATTGTGATAAGATAGGCTCTCCCAATATTTAATAGCCGTTGTTCCATCATAGCAATTTGCAGAAACAACAAAACTGTCAAGTAAATTTCCTAAGGTATCAACGATATAAAATCGCTTTCTCCCTTTAATCAACTTACCCCCAATTCCATTGCGGCATCAATTCCTACATTATCAGTACACGTACTACTGTTTTTGGTACTTTGACTATCAATAATGGCTACCGTGGGCTGGGCTTTCTTTCCTTGCTTTTCTCGAAAATCCACCGTTAAACAATCACTTATGTTTTTCCATGTTCCATCAGTAACCCATTTACAGAAATACCAGTAAACCGTTATCCAAGGTGGAAATTCGCCTGGTATATCACGCCAAACACAGCCATTTTTAGTCAAGTAAAGAATTGCATTTACAATTTCTTCCAAGTCCCACTGCGTCGGCAGTCCGATTACTTTTTCTACGGACTTGTATAATTTTTTCAATAACTTGCCAGCTTTTCGGGGAAAGGTCTGAACTATATTTTTTGAGTCGCATTAAATAATATAGCGAAACTTTCCCTTTTTTAAAATTAACTTAAACAGCTACTAAAACTTTTGAAGCTATTTTGTTTGCTTGTGAGTTTTCAGCTTTTATGATTTTTTGGCAACCAATCATCGAAGATTTTTCCGTAACCGTGTCCACAAGCGATAAGTTTAGAAAACTCCCCGAATTGATAACTCTTTTATTAGTCGAAGAATAAAAAAGCCCAATACCGTGCGTGGCTTTACCAGCTTTCCCTTCCACAGTCTCATCGGCAGCTATCAAATAATAGAGTTTTTATGTATTAGAGTTTTTATTGTCTGTAAATCAATGACTTATCTTAAAATTAGAAATCAAAGTGCATATTTCTATGGCATCATTTAATTTTCTCTTTATTCTCATTCGATTCTCAATTCTGAGTACAAAAAAAGATTTTATTTTGGCTAAGGCATTTTCAATTCCAACTCTTATTCGGGAATAAGTACAATTTTCATCTTTTTGAGTTTCACTTAATGGGTGCTTTTTAGACCCTTTGTGGGGAATGAATAATTCATCAAACTTAACTTTTTTCTTAATCCCTAAAAATCCTAAATCAACATATACTTTTAGGTTAGAAAAATCAAAATCAGTAAATATCTCTTTAAACATAGAAAAATCGTGAGTTTTACCGTCATACATGGCACTGATAAATAAAATTCGTTTGTTTTTATCACAAATTATAAGCCATTTAAG
>JAYVNT010000082.1:0-2346 GCA_043758285.1 Flavobacterium sp. | reverse complement strand
TGCTTTTTCTATATTGTCGGTTTCGGAATCCATAAAATAATCATGTATTTCCTCCTGCTGCTCATCATCTAAAATTTCATTCACCCAATATTTTATGTTTAATTTTGTTCCAGAATATACTATTTGTTCCATTTCTTTAAGCAAAGCATCCATATTCATTCCTTTGGCTTTAGCAATGTCCTCAAGAGATAATTTTCTATCAATGTTTTGAATTATGTATAATTTATTTGCCGAATTAACACCTGTTGATTTAACTACCAAATCATCCGGACGAATTATTTCATTTTCATCAACGTATCGTGCAATAAGTTCAATAAACTCCTTCCCGTATTTCTTAGCTTTCCCTTCTCCAACACCATGCACATTACTCAATTCATCGATGCTAATTGGATATTTCAACGCCATATCTTCAAGAGATGGATCTTGAAAAACCACAAATGGTGGAACACCAAGTTTCTTGGCAACTTTTTTGCGCAAGTCGCGAAGCATCACCATTAATGTTTCATCTGCAGTACCACTAGCTTTGGCAGCAGTAACAATTGCATCGTCTTCAGCTTCATTATATTCGTGATCTTCAGACATCATGAAGGAAGATGGTTTTTTTATAAATGCATGACCTTTATCGGAAACTTTTAAAATACCATAAGTTTCAATATCTTTTGTTAAAAGTCCATCAACAAGTACTTGACGGATTAATGCCATCCAATAACGCTCTTCAAAAGCTGATCCTGCACCAAAAAACGGTTGCGAATCGGTTCGATGCGCTTTTATCATTGCATTTACTCTGCCGATAAGTGTGAAGCAAATTTCTTTTGATTTGTATAAATATTTGGTATCACGAACTACTTCTAAAAGCAATTTAACTTGGTCTTGTGCTTCCACTTTTGTTTTTGGATTGCGAACATTGTCATCCATATCGGCACCTTCACCTGTTTCGCTATCAAATTCTTCTCCGAAATAGTGTAGTAAAAATTTACGACGAGATATAGAAGTTTCGGCATAAGCCACAACTTCCTGCAACAAAGCAAAACCAATTTCTTGTTCGGCAACTGGTTTTCCCGACATGAATTTTTCTAACTTTTCAACATCTTTATAGGAATAGTAAGCCAAGCAGTGACCTTCTCCTCCATCTCTACCGCCTCGACCCGTTTCTTGATAATAGCTTTCTAATGATTTTGGAATGTCATGATGAATAACAAAACGAACATCGGGTTTGTCAATACCCATACCGAAAGCTATTGTTGCAACAACAACATCAACGTCTTCCATAAGAAACATGTCTTGGTGTCGGGCACGAGTTTTGGCATCTAAACCTGCATGATAAGGAACAGCAGAGATTCCGTTTACTTGAAGTACTCCAGCAATTTCTTCTACTTTCTTACGGCTTAAACAATAAATAATTCCAGATTTTCCTTTATGTTGTTTTATAAAACGAATAATATCAGCTTCAATATTTTTGGTTTTTGTTCTTACTTCATAAAATAAATTAGGACGATTAAAAGACGCTTTGAAAGTCGTAGCATCAGACATATCAAGGTTTTTAAGAATGTCTTCTTGCACCTTTGGCGTTGCTGTTGCAGTCAAACCTATAACTGGCACATCGCCAATTAATTTTATAATCGCTTTAAGATTTCTATATTCAGGTCTAAAATCGTGTCCCCATTCTGAAATACAATGAGCTTCATCGATGGCAACAAAAGATATTGGCACTTTTTGAAGAAATTCTACATATTCTTCTTTGGTTAACGATTCAGGTGCAACATACAATAACTTGGTAATTCCGGATGTAATATCTTTTTTAACCTGATTAATTTCTGTTTTAGTAAGCGATGAATTTAATACATGTGCAATACCATTTTCCGATGATAAACTTCTTATGGCATCTACTTGATTTTTCATCAAAGCAATCAGTGGCGAAACTACTATAGCTGTTCCTTCTTGAATTAACGCTGGCAATTGATAACACAACGATTTTCCGCCACCTGTAGGCATTATAACAAAAGTATTGTTTTGAGTAATAATACTTTTTATAACTTGTTCTTGTAATCCTTTAAATTGGCTAAAACCAAAATATTTTTTTAATTCTTTATGAATGTCAATTTCGTTTAAATTCATCCTTTGTTAATGGTATTTTTACATAAATTTGCAAACATAAAGATACTACTTTCTTTATTACATACAAATTTTATATCGTTACAATTTTGATAAAAAAAGAAAACATTCTTGTTTCCGCCAAAAAGACAATTTTGTCTGAAAGTGAGTCAATAGCCAAGCTAACCAATTTTTTAGATGACAATTTTGTAAATGCAGTTGAAATCATTTACCACTCAAAAGGTCGTGTAGTTG
>JAYVNT010000081.1:0-2347 GCA_043758285.1 Flavobacterium sp. | reverse complement strand
CTTTTCTAGATTTTCATCTCGTTACTTGGATGGATAGAACATCCAATGAAACCAAGCGAAAACTGATGTTGATTCTTTCTGTTTCTGTTAATTTAGGCCTATTATTTTATTTTAAATACTCTAATTTTTTTATTGAAAACGTCAATGTCGTGTTGTCTGTTTTTGGAGATAAACACATCCATTGGATAAAATTAATACTCCCCATAGGCATTTCTTTTTATACCTTCGAAACAATTACTTATGTGGTGGATGTGTACCGTCGATTACATAAACCGCTTACTAAATTTTGGGACTATCAGTTATATATTATTTTATTTCCAAAATTAATTGCTGGACCAATTATTCGTTACCATGAATTAGCTGACCAAATAACTGAGCGAAAAGAATTACTAGATGATAAATTAACCGGATTTTATCGTTTTGCTTTAGGTTTAGCAAAAAAAGTATTAATAGCCAATCAAATGGGGCAATTGACAGATGCTATTTTTGGCAGTAATTACGGGAATTTAGGAACATTGACTGCTTGGATTGGAAGTATTGCATATACTTTTCAAATATATTTTGATTTTAGCGGGTATAGTGACATGGCTATTGGTTTGGCAAAGATGATGGGGTTTAAGTTTCCTGAAAATTTTAATAACCCTTACATAGCACAAAGTATAACTGATTTTTGGCGAAGGTGGCACATTACGTTAGGTAGCTGGATGAGAAATTATTTATACATCCCCTTAGGAGGAAATAAAGTATCTAAAACACGGTTGTATTTTAATTTGTGGGTGGTGTTTTTAGCTTCAGGATTGTGGCACGGCGCAAGTTGGAGTTTTATATTTTGGGGAGCATTCCACGGATTTTTTTTGGTAATAGAACGCGCCTTTTTAGGAAGTATATTATTGAAAATAGGAAAAATACCTAGCATCCTATTTACTTTTTTTGTGGTGAATATGGCATGGGTATTTTTTAGAGTAGAAAAAATATCAGATGCCTTTACATATATCAAAACAATGTTTGCCTTTAACTCAAAAGATAATATGCAATTTGATTGCGAGTTTATAACTTATTTTTGCATAGCTGTTTTATTTTCATTTTTTGCATTTGGTAAGTTGGGACAAAAGATACAAGACGCTGTGTATTTTAAAGAATATTCAAATACCAGGCACATAGCTGTTTGTGGTACTTGTCTTATGTTGTTTTTGCTTTCCGTTGCTTCAATTACATCGTCAGGTTTTAATCCATTTATTTATTTTAGATTCTAATGAGTAAAATATCTAATATATTAAAAAACAGTTTGCTCGTTAGTATTTTTGCTGTATTGTTTTTGCCCTTGATTCAAAACACGATTACTCTGCGAAAATCATTTCCATTAAAGGGAGATGTGGTATTGCCTGCAAATGTTGAATTTAGTGAAGACACTTGGTATTCAGGTTATTTTCAACAAAAAAAAGAAGAGTATTTGAATTCCATGTTTGGGTTTAGAAGCTTGTTTGTTAAAGTTCACAATCAAATAGCATATAGCTTTTTTAATAAAGTAAATGCTCAGGGGGTTATTATTGGTAAAGAAAATTATTTGTATGAAATTGGTTATATCAACGCCTATACAGGCAAAGATTTTTTAGGGGAAGATAGTATATCGCATACGATTAATAGGTTGAAATTTATTTCAGATACTTTAAATAAATTAGGTAAACAATTAATTATTGTATTTGCTGCCGGTAAGGCTTCTTTTTATCCCGAATATATCCCTGATGCTTATTTGCCAATTAAAGAATTAACCAATTATAAATCGTTATCACATGAAGCAAAGAAGATAGGGTTAAATGTTATTGATTTTAATAAATGGTTTATGGATAATAAATTAAAATCTAAATACCCTTTATATCCTCAACATGGTGTTCATTGGAGCACTTATGGAACAGCGCTTGCTGCCGACTCTCTAATAAAAAAAATCGAAAGTCTCAGGCATATTGACATCCCTAATTTAAAGATTACCGGGGTTAAATTTGGCCCCGCAATTGATGTGGATTATGATATAGCTGATGGCATGAATTTATTATTTAAACTGAAAGGGTTTGATGTAGCCTTTCCTTTCATGAAAATAGATGACACAGTAGGAAAAGTAAAGCCAAAAGTATTAGTGATATCAGATAGTTTTTATTGGGGAATGTATAATTTAGGAATTGCAAACTGTTTCAGTAATGATCATTTTTGGTATTATAATAAACAAGTATATCCCGATTCGTATAAGCAAGAATTATTAACGAGCCAATTAAACATTGGCAAAGAAATAGATAAGCACGATGTCATCGTTATTATGGCAACTGAAGCAACATTGCGTAAAATAAGCTGGGGT
>JAYVNT010000080.1:0-7432 GCA_043758285.1 Flavobacterium sp. | reverse complement strand
CACCATTACATCCACCACTAGCAGTTGCTGATGCCAACCAAGTTGCAAAGGCAGTATTAATTGCCGCTTGAGTTTGACCTGCAGCAACAGTATAGTTTTGTGGACAAGCCAACGCTACAGTTGTTGGAGCAGGAATTGTAAAGGTGCTTGTGCATGTTTGTTGTTGACCACATGCATCTGTAGCACTCCAAGTAACTTCTCTAACACCACCACAAATTGATGGTGCAGTCGGAAGTTCTGGAGACCGAGTTATAGTGACTGGATTAGTTCCGCCTGAGAAACTGAATGTGTTTAACCATGTTGAAAAAGCGGTGTTAATTTCAGACTGTGAAAGACATGCTGTAGTTGTAGTTGATGGTGGACAAGTAAATGCTATTAGAACAGCTGTTGGCTGTGTAATTGTTTGACTAGTTGTGGTTGTACAATCCTCTGCAGATATAACAGTTATTGTGTATGTAGTTCCTGCTCCAACACTTCCCGGAACAAGAAAAGATGCTGTTCCTGGAGCAGAGGTTGGCAATGCTGTAAAACCAGGAAGAATGTACGTATAGGTTCCTGCACTTGATAAAGAACCTACAACCGTTAGTGTTGATAGCCCACCAAAACATTCTATTGGTGTAAAAGTAGATGTTGCCGCTACTTTGGAAACCGATACTGATTTATTACATACACAACTTGTAGCTGGAGAACTTGAAGTATTAATAGCATGCAATTGTAAATTGAACTCAGGTGTCGAAGTTCCTGGGCAAATTGTCAAATTTTGTGTTGTTACATTAGTTGTTGAATTATAAATCACAGGACCGTATGATCTAATAAAAGCTGCAGCAGTATTTGTTAGAAATACATAATTAAAGTTTGCATTGTTTGTAGGTGTCAAAAGATTTGGTGCTCCACTTCTTGCTACAGTAACAGTGATAATAAAATCATTCGCTGTGTTACTAGGGTCTGATACCGCACAAGCGGTTAAATCACCTACAATATTACAAGCAGGAACCAAAGACCCTTGTGCGGAAACTCCTTGTATAAATGATCCCATAAATAGAATCATTATTAAAAAAATGTTGCCGTTTCTTTTAAAATTTTTGAAACAACAATAGAAACTATTTTCATTTACAGTATCATTACTTACTAAAGTTGAATTTTTCATTTGTTATGTATTTATTGATTATTAATTATTGATTATTAATTATTAAATTATTGATTTCCTTTAGAAACCGATTTTGAACACGAATATGTTTTAATTTAACTAATATGTATAGCTAGATTTATAAGCGTTAGTTTATAAACTAATTTCAATGTGTCTTTTATAGTTATAAATTTATTTTCAGAAAAAACGTTTTTATTTTTGCTTTGAATAAAAACACTTACTAGAGATTTTAAGATTGTAAAAAAACCTTAAAAAAAATATCAAGTTTTGTAAAAAATACAAATTTTAGTTTTGTGTGATAAAAACACCCTGCCTATAATGATTTTTAAAACCATTTTTCTTTGGATTTGAAGTGTCTCCTCGAATGTTTATACACTCGGAAAATTTAAATAATTTTCTTTTTTTCATAATGTTAGGCATTTAGTTAACACCACATCACGAATAAGTAGTTTTGTATTTTTGGGGATAGCATTAAAAGATTAAACTCTTAACCAAAATGACAGGAAAATAAACGGTAGAATTTTATTAAAGGCAGAATAAATTTAAACACAAAATGATATAAAATGTTAAAAAAAGACTAATTATTGTACAAACGGCAATAATTTATCGACAAACTGCACTTTTAGGACTTAATCCTATTTAAAAAGAGCCAAGATTTGTTAATTAATTTGTAGAAAAAGGTAATTCATTTGAGAAAGAAATATAAAAATTACAACCCTTTTCTATACGTCTTTCTCCTTCTGAAAGTAACAGGGTCAAAATGCTTCCACATATTGTGAATAGCTTGATTGTCTTCTAATTCGGGTGTTCTGATACAGTTTTGAATGTTTTTTTCTTTGAAAGTAGTATAATATTCATTGAAAATAATAGCTGTAGCACCTTTGCTTTGATATTCTGGATCAACTCCTATTAGGTAGAAAAGCACTTCTTTGCTTTCTCTTTTTGCCTTTAACAAATAATAGAATCCAAAAGGAAACAACTTTCCTTTTGCTTTTTGCAATGCTTCTGAAAAACTTGGCATCACAATACTAAAAGCAACCATTTTATCTTCTTTATCCATCACGAACTTGATATATTCAGGATTGATAAAGCTAATATATTTCTTTTTAAAATACTCTTTTTGAACATCGGTAATAGCAACAAAAGAAGACAGGCAAGCATAAGATTCGTTAAACAAATTAAACATATCATCAACATAAGACATAATATCTTTTGTGGTTGTAAAGTTTAGTGGTTTCAACCCATAACGTTTTCTGACTAATTCATTTGCTTTTTCAAAGTGTTCTGGTTTAACATTAGAAAAGGGAAATTTGTTTTCGAGGTATTCTTTCTCTTTTATATAACCCAATTTTTCCAAATGCTTTGAGTAATATGGAAAGTTATACCATGTTATCATAGAACCTATTTCGTCAAAACCTTCAGTAAGCACACCTACTTTATCTAAATTTGAAAAACCCATTGGTCCTTCAACATATTCTAAATTATTTTTTTTGCCTAATTCATAAACTTTCTCAAGCAATGCTTTAGTGACTTCAACATCATCAATAACGTCCCACCAACCAAAACGCACTTTCTTTTTTTGTTGCAGATTTACTTCGTCCCAATTGATAATAGCAGCAATTCTACCCACAACTTTATTGTTCTGGTATGCCAAATAGAAATTTGCTTCGGCAGAAGTAAATACCGGATTTTTAGCTTTATCAAAGGTTTCCAATTCGTCATTGATTAGCGGCGGAACCCAATAGGGGTGGTTTTTATATAAGGCAAACGGAAACATAACAAACGCTGCAAGTAACTTCTTTGAATTGGCTTCAACTATGGTAATCATTATTTGGTCTTTTCTAATTCTACTTCGTCTTTACGTTTTTTTCCTTTATCTTTTTTTGACTTTTTATCTTTCTTCTTATCCTTATTTCCACCTTTCACTCTTTTATAATTAGTCTCGTAATTACTATCAAAACGCCATGCCATTCCAATATTAGCCAAAAGCAGCGATGGTGTGTCTTTCACATTTTTACTAAAAGACGCATCCAATTGAATGTTTTCACGAACTAAATAAGCAGCACCAAGTCTAAAAACAGTATCGGCATAATAATCGCTTTTATATCCTTGAAATTCTAAAAAGCCAGACCAACGCATGTTAAAGCCACGTGTCATGGTTGATATAATTCCTAATGTTGGATAATCGGTCAAATATTTATCAGCTATAATATTGTTTACCCAAACCCATTTGCTACCAAAATGATGCTGGGTTATAACCATCACTTTTGGGCTTACTTTTCTATCAGTCGGAAACGTAAACGGATTTGTTCCAATGTTAAAATTAACGCCTGCATAAACCGCAACGGCAGGGATAAACTGTTTCCAACTAAAACTGTGGTTGGCTTTCCAACTATATACGTTAGGTTTATCAATTTTTATGAATGGGTCATAAACCAAATATTTTGCACCAATTGTAATTTGTTTAAATCCAACACGTGTATCATTAACTAATGGTGCTTGATACCAATCATATTGGTACTGTGTGTTTAATGTAAACTCAAATTGATCAAAAAAAGCGCCGTATCTTACGTCCAATTCGGTTCCAAAGCCATTGGCTTCATAGCGTAATAAATCGTGTTTTTCTCTTACACCATACAATCCTACTTCTGCTTGTATAACTGTTTTTCCAACTGAAAATGCCGACATTGATTTTCCTGGTCTGTTGGAATTAATTATATCTGTATATTGTGCATATTGAATAGTAGTGGTCAACAATAAGCAACCCACCAATATTGATTTTAAATTTATCATACCATTTTTAAATTACACATTCAAACTTTGTCTTTCAAAAGTAGTATAATTTATCTTTTATTTAAGATACCAAACGGATATTTAAATTATAGAATTTAGTATTTTTGACAAAAATTAATTATTTAATGGAAACCGCATCTTTTCAGGAACTTATCGATACTATATTATTCATTATCGTTTTTTACTATGTTGCCAAGTTTTTAGCGCGTTTGTTTTTACCTCTTTTAGCCAAAAAAGTAGTTGAAAAAGCATCCCAACAATTTCAACAACAACAACAACAACAACAACAACAACAACAACAACACGAAAATTATCAAAACCAAAATACCACTCAAAATCAAACAACCGAAAAGCCAAAAGAGAAAAAAATCGTTGGCGACTACGTTGATTTTGAAGAAATAGAATAAAATTTAGTGTTCAGTATTCAGTCGCAGTTTTCAGTTATATTTAATGTCTGAAATTTAATATTTAAAATATAAATGAAGCAACTTCAAAAGTTATATCCGCATCTATTAGCCATCATTGGTTTTATTGTTATCTCATTAGTTTACTTCTACCCGATTGTTCAAGGAAAAAAAATCTACCAATCTGATATTGCAAAATATACCGGAATGGCGAAAGAACAAATTGATTTCAGAGTCGAAAATCATACTGAACCGTATTGGACAAATTCCTCATTTTGTGGAATGCCAACCTATCAGTCGGGAGCAAACTATCCCAATGATTATATAGGAATGTTAGATAATGCTATACGTTTTCTTCCTCGTCCAGCGGATTATTTATTTATTTATTTTTTAGGATTTTATTGTTTGATGTTAGTCTTTAGAGTTGATCCTTTAAAAGCATTTTTCGGAGCTTTAGCTTTTGGATTATCGACTTATTTGATTGTCATTCTCGGTGTCGGACACAATGCCAAGGCACATGCAATTGGTTATATGCCGTTTGTTGTGGCTGGATTTATTCTGGTTTTCAGAAAGAGATATTTGCACGGCGGAATCCTGACAATGCTTGCCGTTGCGCTCGAAATAACAGCCAATCACTTCCAGATGACGTACTATTTGTTACTGCTTTTGATAGTGATGAGTTTTTTCTTTTTATATCAACTTTATCAGGAAAAAGATTTAAAATCATTGCCAAAAATCATCGGAATATTTGCAGTTGCAATCATTTTAGCTGTTGGTGTAAATGCCACGAGTTTGATGGCAACCAAAGAATACACCGATTTTAGTACACGTGGCAAAAGCGAATTGACTTTCAATACGGATGGCACTAAAAAAGAAGCCAACATCGCCATGGACAGAGATTACATCACTGAATATAGTTATGGTATTGTGGAAAGTTTGAATTTGTTTTCTCCGAGATTATTTGGTGGTGGTAATAATGAAAAGCTAACGGATGAATCCCATGTTTATAATTTCATGCTCAATTATGGCGCATCGCCTGAAGAAGCACACCAGCTTACCGACAATTATGCGGTAACTTATTGGGGCGACCAGCCTCAAGTAGCAGCACCAGCTTATATTGGCGCCGTCGTTTTCTTGCTTTTTGTATTAGCATTATATCACGACAAACGTAAAATAAAATACGCTTTCCTTGCCGGAGCTATTTTCTCATTACTGCTTTCCTGGGGTAAAAATTTGTCATTACTAACAGATTTTTTCATTGATTATGTTCCGATTTATGACAAGTTTAGAGCGGTTTCTTCCATACAAGTTTTATTGGAATTGTGTGTGCCAGTTATTGCGATTATGGGATTGCAATCGTTCTTTACCGATGAAGAAAATCGTTGGAGAAGCTTATGGAAAACAGGAGCCACAACATTTGGAATTGTTGTCTTGTTATTTGTTTGCAAAAGCATGTTCCACTTTGTGGGCGAAATTGACCATCAGTTAGTAGATGCACTTAAACAACATCCTGATAAAACATTTGGACCGCAATTTATAGATGCATTAAGAGAAGACCGAAAAGATTTATATTCTGCTGATTTGTTGCGTTCCGGATTTTTAATTGCTATTACATTTGGTGTTCTTTATATGTATACTAAAAATAAATTGGCTGCCAATACTGCGGTGATTTTAGTTGGACTATTTATGGTTGGCGATTTGTTCTTTGTAGATAAAAATTATCTTAGCAACGACGGACAACAATTTAGAAGTGCGCAAGAAATTGATGTTCCATACCAACCAACACAAGCCGACTCTTTAATACTACAAGACACAACCAACTTTAGAGTGTATGAAGTTGCGGGTGGAATTTACAGTCCGCGTTCGTCTTATTTCCATAAATCTATTGGTGGCTACAGCGCAGTTATGCCAAGACGTTTTAAAGAAGTGTATGAATTTGAAATCGAAAAAAGTATGTCTGATTTGGGAAGTATCATCGACCCAAAGACACTTTCTATCACCAAAAGTCTTCCAGTTCTAAATGGATTTAATATAAAATATCTGATTGTTGGAACTGAAAAAGGTGATATTCCAATTGTCAATCCGTTTCATAATGGAAATGCATGGTTTGTGAAAGAATTAAGAAAAGTAAATTCAGCCGATGAAGAATTAAAAACATTAGGCAAAATTGAAACCCGAGATGTTGCTGTTTACAGAGATGAAACATTATCTACTAAAAAATTCATTACTGATAGTACGACCACAATCAAACTAGATTTATATAAACCAAACCATTTAGTTTATACCTCAAATAATACAAATGATGGTTTCGCAGTCTTCTCAGAAATCTATTATAAAGATGGCTGGAATGCAACAATTGATGATAAACCTGCTCAAATTTTCAAAGTAGATTATACATTGCGCGGAATGTTAATTCCAAAAGGCAAAAATCACAAGATCGAATTCAAATTTGAACCGCAAGTGGTGAAAACCGGAAGTACGATTGCTCTGTTTAGTTTTATTCTTATGGTATTGGCTATTGCTGCCGGTCTTTATTTTGATAATCGAAAAAAGACGTAATGTCAGAACCAAAGAAACTTTTAATCATCACTTATTATTGGCCACCAGCTGGTGGTCCAGGAGTGCAGCGTTGGTTGAAGTTTGTAAAGTATCTGCCCGATTTCAATATTCAGCCGATAGTTTATATTCCTGAAAATCCAACCTATCCAATTATTGATAATGGTTTGCAAAGCGAGGTTTCAGGCAAAGCAATTATCCTGAAAAACAAAATATTCGAACCTTATGGTTTGGCTTCGTTCTTTGGCAAAAACAAAACCAAGAAAATCAGTTCCGGGATTATTCCTAGTCAAAAGAAACAATCTTTTCTTGAGAAAACCTTGCTCTGGATTCGTGGCAACTTTTTTATTCCCGACTCACGATTTCTTTGGATAAAGCCATCGGTTAAATATCTGAAAAAATATATTGAGGAAAACAATATCGATACGATTGTGACTTCTGGTCCACCACACAGTTTGCATTTGATTGGTCTCCAATTAAAAAAAGAGTTGGACATCAAATGGCTTGCCGATTTCCGTGATCCGTGGACAAC